>JAGPDF010000009.1 GCA_018057705.1 Thermoanaerobaculia bacterium
TGCCGATCTTCGCCATGATGCCGAGTGCCAGCCGCCGGTGGAGATTCCACTGCTGCATCGCCGCCGCGACCGCCATGCCGCCGGCGAAGAGGAAGATGTAGGGGTCGAAATAGGGCGAGAGCGCGGCACCGAAGCCGGCCACACGGCCACCGCCGAAGACACCGAGCAGCGGGAAGAGGACGATCGGCAGGCAGGCGGTCCAGTAGATCGGAATCGCCTCGGTCAGCCACCAGACCGCCATCAGCGCCGCGACCGCCGCCGCCATCGCCGGCCGCGATCCGGCCCCCGCCTGATGGTGCAGCGGCGAGTCGAGGAGGGCGAGCAGGCCAGCGATGGCGAGGCCGATGGCGATCGGCAGCGGCTTGAAACGCGCGGGTGCTTCGTCCCCGGAGATCACGGCGCGCGCAGCCTATCGCGGCGCCGGCCGCCGGGTGGCGCCCTACATCGAGGCGTCCTGCACGATCCGCCAGCCGGCAGGCAGGCGATGGAAGACCAGCAATGTGAGGCCGGAGACGTCGGGTTTGTCGGGATAGGCGAGCGTCCAGCGGGCGACGACCGAGGCGGTGCTCTCACCGCCGGGGCGCAGTTCGAGGATTTCGAGCGAGAGCCTCCCCATCGCCGCGCGGTCGGGGTAGCGCTGGCGGTAGCGCTCGACGAGCGCCGCCCGCCCCTGCGTCATCCCCGACGGCGCGACGAACGTCGCGTCGTCGGCGTAGATGGAGGCGAACGCGGGAACATCGCCGCGCGACCAGTCCGCTGCCTGCGCGGCGAGGAGGCCCGCGATCTCGGCACGCAGATCGGTCGCGGACGACAGCTGCGAAGCGGCTGGCACGTCTGGCGGGACCGCGGCCAGAAGCTCTGCCGATGGAGCCAGGACGAGCATCGCGCCGACGGCAAGTGCTGGAAGCGACGAAAGCACGACGTTGGCTTCGATTGCGCGAGAGCGCCTCATCCTCGAACCCCCCTTTGCTGAAAGTTCCTGCTTCAAGAACCCATCGGCCAGCTTCGTAGGATGCGGTAAGCGAAGCGCACCGCATCGGTCGCGTGGCGGCGGAGGCCTTCGGAACGCGATCGATGCGTTTCGCTGCGCTCAACAGATCCTACGTTTTCCGGATCCCCGGCTAGAGGAAATGCAGCGTCTCGTCCACCCGTGGCGCCTTGCGGCGCGCGGCAGCGGCGCGCTTGGCGCGGAAGAAGTCGCTGAAGTCGTCGGCGTCGCCGCCGCCGCCACCGAACTCGCCGCCCTCGCCTTCCGGGCCGTCACCGCCCATTTGCGCCTCGAGCTCGTCCATATCGGCGCCCTCGGCGAGGCGCGCCATCATCTCTTCCATCTTCGGCCCAGCCTCGAGACCGGTCGCCTCCTGGAAGCGCGCGAGGAAGCGGGCCAGCTGCTTCGGATCCTGCTGCGCGTTGTCGTCCATCCCCTCCATCTCGGCGGCGAGCGAGTCCATGACGCCGGCCATACGCTCCTCGTCCAGCCCGGCGAGCGGATCGTCGGCATCCCCCTCGGCGTCGGAGCCTGGGCCCCCCGCGCCGCCCGACTTGGCCGCGGACAGCGCCGCGAAACGCGACGGCTTCCTTTCGAGATCCGCTTTCCCACACTGCGGACAGGCCGGCCGCAAGGCAGTATCGATCCGCGACGAGAAGAAGCTGAAGACGGTATGACAGTCAGGGCAGTAGAACTCGTAGATGGGCATACGCGACTGTTTTTAGCACAGCCGCAGGCAACCCGGCGGGGTGGGGGGAGTGACCAGATCGGCGCCTACACTGCCAGCATGGCGAATTCCGCAAACGTCGCAGGCCTGCGCAAACTGCTGCCGGGCGAGCTTTCAGTTGGGCGCGCCGCTAGGAAAGTGTCCCTTCTTGCGGCAGAGTGACGGTCTGTTCGGTGAGGGGGCTCCCATGCGTATCCGTCAGATTCTCGTCGCGACCCTGCTTCTCGGCGCGCCATCGGCCGTCCTTCCGGCTCTGGACGGAGATCTCGATCCGACCTTCTGGAGCGGTGGCGCGGTCCTCCTCGATGGCGCGGTCTACTTCGAGGTGACGGCGCTGCTCTCGGCGCCGGACGGCCGGTTGGTGGTCACGGGCAGCCACCGGGACACGTTCGACGGCGCCAGGGAGTGGTTCTGGCAGCGTGTCGACGACGACTCCGCCGACGCCGTCTGCTACTTTCCCTTCCCCGGCGCAACCACCGCGACGAACTCTGCCGCGACGTTCGATGGTGCCGGTCGGCTGCTCCTCGCCGGAGACGCGGTCTACAGCGGCAGCAGCCGGCTCGCCGCGGCTCGTTTCGCCTATCCGGCCTGCCTCCTCGACGACGCCTTCGACGGCGACGGCTACTGGACGCTCGACATCGCCGGCGGGCAGGAGCGGCTCCGGGCGGTCGCCACCTCCGATCTCGGCGAGGTGGCTTTCGGCGGAATCTACGATCCGACCGCCGGCTCGAGAGACCTGCTCGTCGTCCTGACGAGCTCCTCTGGCGCCCTCGATCCGACCTTCTCGGGTAACGGCTGGCTCACCTTCGATCCCTCCGCCGCCGGGCTCTTTGACGAGGTCGTGGGCATCGCCTTCGACAGCGCCGGCCGCGTCGTGGTCGGCGGAACGACACTCTTCGGCGATGCCGACGGCGGCGATGATTGGATGGTCACCCGCTTCACTCCAGAGGGCGACCCGGACGGGAGTTTCGACGTCGACGGGGTCGCGCGCGTAGCGTTCGATCTCGAAAGTCCGTCCGCTCAGCGCGACATTCTGCGCGCGATGGCGATCGATCCGAACGGTGGTGAGATCGTCCTCGCTGGTGCGGCTGAGTCCGACAGCGTCTATGACTCGGCGCTCGCGCGCCTGCTGCCGAGCGGCGCGCCCGACGTGAGCTTCTCGGGAGACGGCAAGCTCAACACCTCCTTAAGCGGCGCGCGCTCCGAGCTGAAGGCGGTGGCCGTCGACGGGCTCGGGCGGATCTACGCCTCCGGCTTTCGCACGCCGCCCACCCTCAACGCGGACTTCGTGGCGCTGCGTACCACGGCTGTGGGAGCCCTGGATGCGTCGTTCTCGACCGACGGCTGGACGACACTCGGTTTCGACGCCAGCCCACCGAACGTCCTCGACTACAGCACGGCGGCAGCGCTCGACGACGGCCGATGGGCGGTCGCCGGAGATGTCCAGGTCGGCACAGGCGCGGCCTACCGTCCAGGGCTCGCACGGTTCGAGGTCGCGCTCATCTTTGCCGATGGCGTGGAGAGTGGCAGTGCCGGCCAGTGGACCGCAGTTGTCGGCACGCCGTAGCTCGCAACCGCCGGGGCCGCATCTGCGGTTCGGCCGCGAGGCGCTCCTCAGCCCTTCTTCCGGTCCTTTGCGCGTCGGGTAGGTCAGCTGTCGGGCAACCCGCAAGGGTGGGGGGGAGAGTCCGCACCGGGCCCTACACTCTCGGCATGGCGAACTCTTCGAACGTGTCAGGTCTCCGCAAGCTTCTGCAGGGCGAGCTCGAGGGGGTGGTGCTCTACCGGGCGCTCGCCGGACTCGAGAGTCGGCCCGAGTTGAAAGAGGTCTACGGCCGGATGGCCGAGAGCGAGGAGCGGCATGCGGCGCGGTGGCGCAAGCAGCTCCTGGAGGCGGGGGACCGGCGGGGCGATCCGGGCATCGGTTGGCGCACACGGATGATGATCGCGCTGGCCAAGCGTTTCGGCGCCGACTTCATCCTGCCGACGATCGCCGAGCGCGAGAAGATCGACAGCGCCGGCTATGCCGCCGGTGCGCCGGGAATCGCCGCGGCACCGACGCTCGCCGGCGACGAACGCTCGCACGCCAGGCTCCTGGCGGTGATCGCGGCCAAGGGGGCCGGCGGCATGGAGGGCGGGGCCCTCGCGCAGCTCGAGGGGCGCCATCGGGCGGCGGGCGGCAACGCCCTGCGCGCCGCGGTGCTCGGCGCCAACGACGGGCTGGTGTCGAATCTCTCGCTGGTCATGGGTGTGGCCGGCGCCGAGCTCGCCGGCAGCTCGATCCTGGTCACCGGTCTCGCTGGGCTTCTCGCCGGCGCGGGCTCGATGGCGCTCGGCGAGTGGCTGTCGGTACAGAGCGCGCGCGAGCTCTTTCAGCATCAGATCGAGATCGAGAAGGCCGAGCTCGAGGCCGACCCGGAGGAGGAGCGCCGCGAGCTCGAGCTGATCTATCGCGCCAAGGGCCTCGACCCGCAGGCGGCGCAGCAGATCGCCGCCCAGTTGATCGCCGACCCGGCGCGGGCCGTCAACACGCTGGCGATGGAGGAGCTCGGCGTCGACCCCAAGGAGCTCGGCGGGTCGGCCTGGGTGGCGGCGATCACCTCGTTCATCCTCTTCGCCATCGGCGCCGTGATACCGGTCATCCCCTACGGCCTCCTCGAAGGGCAGGCCGCGCTGTGGACGAGTGTCGTGGCGAGCGCGTTCGGCCTGTTCGGCATCGGCGCCCTGATCACCCTGATGACCGGCCGGAGCGTCTGGTTCTCGGGGCTGCGGCAGCTCCTCTTCGGCCTCGTCGCCGCGGCGCTCACCTACGGCGTCGGCCACCTCATCGGGGTTTCGCTGGCGGGCTGAGGCGGGCCCGTTGCTGCTCCCGGACCGCCTCGAGCTGGCGGCGGCGTGCAGTCGCTCGGGCGACTGGCGGGATTTGCCGGACGATTCCGTGGAGATCGGTGAAGGCCGATCCACGAACCGGCTCCGGAGGCTCCGATGCGAAACCTGTCCCGCGCCTTGCTGCTCGCCGTCACCACCCTCGGACTCGCCGCCCCGGGGCTCGCCGTCGACCTCTTCGTCACCCGGTACGACGACCCCGTGCCCGGCGGATGCGACAACCTCGGGCCGCACGCGACCTGGGATTGCTCGCTGCGCGAGGCGGTGATCGCTTCGGTCGCGCTCGAAACCGACGACCGGATCTTCCTCTCGGCCGGCACTTACGAGCTCACCCGCGCCGGCGCGGACGAAGACGCCGGGCTGACCGGCGATCTCGACATCGAAGGCAACCTCGAGATTCTCGGCCCCGGCGCGCCGATGACCGTGATCGACGCCAACGGCCTCGACCGCATCTTTGACGTCGACGACGGTTCGCCTCCGGGAATCGATCAGGTGCTCATCTCCGGCGTCACGCTCACCGGCGGCGCCGCTCCGACTGCGGGAGGTCACGCCGTGTCCGTCGGCGGGGCCGACCTCACGATCGAACGGTGCGAGATCCACGGCAACGACGGGACCAACAATCACACGGTCCGCGCCTCGCTGTTCGCCTCGCTGACGGTTCGGGAGTCGACGATCCGTGACAATGCCGGAGGCGGAGTCTTGATCTCGCAGGCGTCGGGGGTCCTGATCAACACGACGATCTCGAACAACGTCAATACCGAGTTGACGGTCTCCGGAGACGCCACGGTGCTCTGCCAGCACTGCACCGTTCGCGACGACGAGGCGGGCGACGAGATCAACCTCGTGGCCGGTACCTCGATCCTGCAGCTCGCGAGCAGCGTCGTGATCGGCGACTGCGTCGTGGCGGCTGGCAACCAGATCGACTCGCTCGGCGGCAACCTCGAGTCCTCTGGCGCGACCTGCGACCTCGGCTCGGGCGACCTCGAGAACGTGGCCTCCCACGGCCTCGGCGCGCTCGGCTGGAACGGCGGACCGACGACCACCCACGTGCCCGGCGTGACGAGCCCGGCGCTCGGCCTCGCCACTTCGCTCTTCTGCGCGCCGAGCGATCAGCGCGGCGCCACGCGCGACGCCGAGAGCTGCGACGCCGGTTCGGTCGAGCGCTCGATCGTCCGGCCGCCGATCCCGCTCTTCGCCGACGGCTTTCTGCAGGCCGACAACGAAGCCTGGAGCGCGACGTTGCCGTAGGAGCTGGCGCGATTTCTACAATCCGGGAAACCGCCCGACCCGATATCCAGGTCCGTCCGGCCGAGGATGGGCGACTCATCGCCGGAGGAGCGGACTCTTCCTTCTCCGGCGACTTTCGCGCGGAGCGCCGCCTCGCGCGGCGGGTGCGGCGCGCCCCTCGCGGACTGTCGAATCGGTTCCCCGAGGCCGGATTGGAGATCGCCGGCGCCGGATCAGGAGTCTCCGGAGCGTTCCGAGCCACCTGTGCAGCGAATCCGCCGAGGCGCCAGGCAGAGTGCTGCCAGCAAGTTGCGAGGCGATTCTCGGCAGGTTCCAGGCGAGCGCTCCGGCACGCCACTCTTGGTAGCCTCACCCGATGCGTACTTTCGTGCTGTTGGCGCTTGCCCTCGCCGCTCCGGTCGCCACTGCCGCCGCCTCCGACACCGGTGGGCCGCTGTCGGCGGATCAGGCGGCCTACGACGTCCTGGCCTACGATCTCGACCTGGCGATCGACCCCGAGGCGGAGCGCCTAGACGGCATCGTGACCCTCGAAGCACGTACCGTGGGCGCGCTGCGTCGTCTGGAGCTGGACCTGGACGACGGCCTGCAGGTGAGGTCGGTCACACTGGGCCTCGACGAGAGTCCCCCGCAGTCGGCGGCCTTTCGCCACGGCGGCGGCAAGCTCTGGGTCGAGATGCCCGAGCCGGTCGCGGGCGACCGGAGGTTGCGGGTCGCCGTTCACTACGGCGGCCGGCCCCGCGTCGCGGCGAATGCGCCGTGGGAGGGCGGCTTCACCTGGAAACGGACCGCCACCGGCCAGCCCTGGTTCGGTGTGTCGTGCCAGACCGATGGCGCCGACGTGTGGTGGCCCTGCAAGGACCACCCCTCCGACGAGCCCGAGGACGGCGTTCGCCTCCATCTGCGCGTGCCGGAGGGTCTGACGGTGGTCGCCAGCGGGCGTCTGCTGGGCATCGACGATCACGACGACGGGACCCGCACGTGGCACTGGGCCACCACGGGTGCGATCAACCTCTACGACGTCACCGTCAACGCCGCGCCCTTCGTGGAGCTCACGGCACCCTTCACCAGCGTCGCCGGAACCGAGCTGCCCATCACCCGCTGGGCGCTCGCGGATACGCCCGAAGAGCGTCTGCTGCTCGCCCAGGTGATCGACTTCGTCACTTTCCTCGAAGGCGAGCTCGGGCCCTACCCCTTTCGCGCCGACAAGCTGCACCTGGTGGCCACGCCCTATCTGGCGATGGAGCACCAGACCGCCGTCGCCTACGCTCCCGCCGACCCGGCCCATCGGGAGAGCCGCCATGGCTATCACTGGATCGCCCTCCACGAGCTCGCCCATGAGTGGTGGGGCAACCTGGTCTCGGCGTCCGACTGGCGCGACTTCTGGCTGCACGAGGGCTTCGACGGCTTCATGGAGGTGCTCTACGCCGAGCGTCGCTTCGGGGAGGAGGCCGCGCGCCGGGTTCTCGAGCGCTTTCGGCCCGCGATCCGCAACCAGCGGCCGGTCGCCCCGAGAGCCGAGAGCTCGCTGCGCCAGGTCTATCGCGCTCTCGAGCCGACGCTGCCCGCCGCCGCGAGCCAGAACCCCAGGCCGACGGACATCGATGCCTACACGAAAGGGGCCTGGGTACTGCACAGCCTGCGTTGGCTGGTGGGGGACGAGGTCTTCTTCCCCCTGCTGCGCCGCTGGGCCTACCCGACGGCGGAGATGGAGACGATCACCGACGGCCGCCAGTGCCGGCTGGTCTCCACCGGGGATTTTCTGCGCCATGCCAGCGAGGCGGCTGGCCGCGATCTGGCCTGGTTCTTCGAGGTCTACCTCCGCCAGCCGGACCTGCCGCGGCTGCGCTCGAGCCGGCAGGGCGACGAGCTGACCTTGTGGTGGGAAACCGCGGGCGATCTCCCTTTCCCCATGCCGGTCGAGATCCTCGGCGCCGGGGGCGAGCTCCTGCGCCTCGGTATGGAGGAGGGTCGCGTCACGCTCCCCTGGCCCGCCGGCCGGGCCGCGCCGGTCGTCGATCCGCGCGGACGCGTGTTGCGTGCCGCGGACTGACAGCGTCGGGGCAGGCGGCGAAAGACAATCTCCTGTCCGATGAGCGGCGCGGAGCCTACTGCAGCGTGTTCTTGTAGACCTTGCCGTCCTTCATGATCACGCTGAAGTTCTTCGCCGGATCGCCGATCAGGTCGAGATTTGCGAGCGGGTCCCCGTCGACGAGCAGCAGGTCGGCGTAGGCGCCCTCCTCGACCACGCCGAGCTTGCCCGGGTAGGGGTTGCGCGGTCCGGAAAGCGCGAGCAACTGCGCGTTGTCGTGCGTGACGAGCTTGAGAACCTCCGCGGGCGTCATCCACTGCTTCAGCTTGAGGATGTCTGCAGCCTGCTTCGCGTTCTGTCGCGGATCGAAGAGAAAATCCGTGCCCCAGGCCAGCTTGACACCATACTTCCTCGCCCACTCGAAGGCGCTGTCGGTGCCCTCGATCACCTGGGCCTTCTTCCTGCGCGTCGACTCCGGAGCCGTTTGCGGAGCCGGCTCGAGCGCCTGCAGGCTGAGCCAGATGCCGTTCTCGGCCAGCAGCTTCATGGTCTCCTCGTCGAGCAGCTGGCCGTGCTCGATGCACTGGACGCCGGCTTCGACCGCGCGGCGAACGGCCTTCGCGGTGTACGCATGCACGGTGACGTAGGTATTCCAGTCAGCGGCGGCCTCGACGGCGGCCTTCATCTCGTCGAGCGTGTACTGCGTGACGTCGAGCGGATCGTAAGCCGAAGCCGCACCGCCGCCGGCCATCACCTTGATCTGGCTCGCCGCGGCGCGCAGGTTCTCACGCGTTGCGGTCAGCACTTCGTCGCGGCCGTCGGCGATGAAATTCGCACCGAGCAGCTCGCCCTTCGAGACGTCGCCGAAGAACCGCCGCGAACGCTCCTGAGGCAGGCGCGAGTCGCCGTGCCCGGAGGTCTGCGAAATCATCGCGCCGCTCGGATAGATGCGCGGGCCGGGCAGTTCGCCCTTGTCCATCTTCGGCAGCGCCCGGAGCATCGGGCCGCCCAGATCGCGTACGGCGGTGAAGCCGCGCATCAGCATGTCGCCTGCCTCCGCCGTGGCGCGTGCCTGCAGCACGTCAGCCGTCGTCGCGTCGCTCAGGAGGTCGGTCTGGCTGGTGGTGCTGAGGGCGATGTGCACGTGGTTGTCGATCAGGCCCGGCATCAGCGTGCGGCCGCCGCCTTGGATCCTGGTCACCGTCGTGCCCGCCGGGGCCGCGATCGGCTTGGCGGAGATGGACCGAATCCGGTTGCCGACGACCAGCACGTTCGACGGTGCCGACAGGCTGGCGGAGGTGCCGTCGAAGATCCTGACGTTCTCGATGGAAACGCCCGTCTCCTGCGCTGCGGTCGCGGAAAAGGCAGCGCCGAGCATCAGTGCAGCAGCGGAGGCAAGTCGAAGGCCCTGCGAGCGATTCGGCACGGAGGATCCCCCAGTTGGAAGGTGAGCTCGACGGCACCAGCAGCGAGAAGCTGAGCGGAATGCTCCCCTCCGGAGGCCCGGCGTCGTCGGCGAAAGTGTACCGCGGGTTCTGCGACCAGCGCAGCGGCCGGTCGTGGCGTCCGCTCGAGTGGTGTGAGAATCTTCGCTGTCCGAGTCACTTCAGAAGAGTCACCGTTTGGACTAATCTCCCAGAGATTGGAGCGCCGCGAGCCGGTACCAGGCGTCACGCGGCAAGGGCGCTCGGCTTTCATCAGCGTTTCACCCGGAGGAGAAACCTATGTCGCCGAACAGCTTCTACCCCACTTTCTTCGCAGTCGTCATCGCGGCGACCCTCGGGTTGGCGAGTCCGAGGCCGACCGAAGCCTGCACGCGAGCGCTCTACGTCGCCAAGGACGGCACGGTCATCGTCGGCCGCTCCATGGACTGGGGCGAGGACATGCACTCCAACATGTGGGTGCTGCCGCGCGGCATGAAGCGCGATGGAAGAGGCGGCAAGAACACGATCTCCTGGGAGTCGAAGTACGGCAGCCTGATCGTTTCGGCCTACGACATCGGCACCTCGGAAGGGATGAACGAGAAGGGGCTGGTGGTCAACGAGCTCGCCCTCGTCGAATCGAACTACGGCAAGCCAACGGAAGGCGCCAAGGTGATTTCGCTGAGCACCTGGCCGCAGTACGTCCTCGACAACTTCGCCACCGTGGCCGAGGCCGTCGCCGACCTGCGGCAAGAGAACTTCCGCGTCCAGACCGTGGTGCTCAGCACCGGCCGGCCGGCCAACATGCACCTGGTGATCTCGGACGCCTCCGGCGACTCGGCCGTGTTCGAGTACGTCGATGGCAAGCTCGTCATCCATCACGGCAAACAGTACCGGGTGGTGACCAACTCGCCCACCTACGACAAGCAGCTGGCGATCATGGAGTACTGGAAGGACGCCGGCGGCATTTCGAAGTCCCTGCCGGGAACCTCGCGCGCCGCCGACCGCTTCGTGCGCACGTCTTTCCTGCTGGACATTCTCCCGGGTGAGGTCTCTCCGACCTACATCAGCGGTACGCCACAGCAGAGCTTCCAGTTCCAGGCCCCGATGGCGGTGCTGTCGTTGATGCGCAGCGTCGGCACCCCGCTGGGTTTCGCCAATGAAGAGCAGCCCTGGGTCTCGTCGACCATCTGGCGGACCGTGAGTGACAGCACCCACCGCGTGGTGATCTTCGACTCGGCCCTGACGCCGGCGACGTTCTGGGTGAGGCTCGAGGATCTGAACCTCACGCCAGGCGCCCCGGTGAAGAAGCTGCAGCTCGCGGGTGGCAACACCTATAGCGGAAACGCCGCGAGCCAGTTCGTCGACGCCAAGCTGTTCACCTTTCAGGACCTGACCGATGTCCCGCCGGCGAAGTGAGGTGACCGACCCTAGTCGCCCCAGGCCCCCGCGCTGCCGCGCTCGAAGCCGTCGGTGAAGATCGACGCGTTCGCGGTCCGCACCCGAGCGAAGTCGAAGTCGAGGGAGTCCGTCGCTGCCTGAGGGCGAGCCGTTGGCGTCGATCGTTCCGGCAGCGGCCCGCCGCCCGTCACTCTGGAACGGCACCCGGTCCAGGATGGGGGCCTCTCTCCGCGCGCCTTCTACAATCCGGGCCTCGCCGCAGGCAACTCTTTCTCGAACGCGTCAGCAGGCATCGCATGCAGACAGTGGTCGCACATGGCATCAGGGTTGCTCTGCTCCCCTTCTTCGTGCGGCTCGTCGGTCCCTTCTCGCCGAAGCCCCCAGGAGACGAGCCATGCGAAGTCGAGCCTCTATCGGGCGGCACCCCGTGCATCCCGCGCTCGTTCCTGTGCCGATAGGCGCCTTCTTCGTCGCTCTCGTGGCGGACATCGCCTACCTCGCCACGTCGCGCCCGTTCTGGCCCAGGATGGCAGGAGTGGCGCTGGCGATCGGAGTTGCCGGGGCGCTGATCGCCGCTCTCCCCGGCCTCGTCGACTTCTCGGGTCTGGCGCAGGGCTCGCGCGTGCGTGCCATTGCGATTGCGCACACGCTGCTGAACGTCGCCGTCGTCGGCCTGCAGTCCCTGAGTCTCTATCTGCGAAGTCGTTCCGAAGCGTCGACCTTCGAACCGGGCACAGCGGCTCTCGCCCTCTCCGGTCTCGCCTTGGCGCTTCTGGGTGCCTCTGGATGGCTCGGCGGCAAGATGGTGTTCCAGCTCGGTGCCGGCGTAACCGCTCCGCCGGAGTCGACGCGGTAGGGCTCGTGAAGGGGGTCGGCGCCTCGATGCGCTCTCGCGCTGCGCTAGCATCAGGGACTTGCGAGGGGAGATTCCATGCGACTTCGGCCGGCGCTCGTTCTGTTCTGCTTCATGACCTCCGCACTTCTGGCAGTCGCTGAGGCGCAGGCCGACGAAGCGGCGCGCCTTCGCGCGCTGCTCGAACGCGAGTGGACGGTGCGGCTCGCGGAGAGCCCGCTGCTCGCCACCTATGTCGGTGTGCACACGAGCGACGACCAGTTGGGACGCACGACGGAGGAGGATCTCGCCCGGCGTGAGCGCGAGACGCGGGCTTTCCTCGACGCGCTGGCGAAAGTCGACCGCGCGGCGCTCCCTCCGGCCGATCAGGTGAGCTACGACCTCTTCGGCACGGAGCTCCGGGATCGCCTCGACTCGCGCCGGTTCGGTGAAGAGCAGCTCATGCTGAACGCCGACTCGGGCTTCCACACCGAGCTCGCACAGCTCCCGGACATGGTACCGCTCGCGACCGTGCGCGACTACGAGAACTACCTCGCGCGTCTGCGCCAGTTTCCGCGCGTCTTCGACGAGGGGGTAGCCCTCATGCGCCGCGGTCTCGCGCGCGGCATGACGCCGCCGCGGGTGGCGATCGCCGGGGTCGATGCCACGGCGGCCGCGCACGCCGTCGCGACCCCGGAAGAGAGCGTGCTCTACGCGCCGTTCGCCGACTTCCCGGCGACCTTCGCGGCGGGCGAGCGCGAGCGCCTGCGCGCGGCGGGCCGCAGCGCCGTCGAAGAGGCGGTGCTGCCCTCGTACCGGCGCTTCCGCGACTTCCTGCGCGACGAGTATCTGCCGCAGAGCCGGACGACCCTCGCCGCCGCCGACCTGCCCGACGGCCGCGAGTACTACCGCTATCTCATCCGCCACTTCACGACCCTCGACATGACGCCGGAGGCGATCCACGAGCTGGGTCTCGCGCAGGTGGCGCGCATCCGCGGCGAGATGAACGGGGTGATGAAGAAGACCGGCTTCACCGGCGACTTCGCCTCTTTCCTGCAGTTCCTGCGCAGCGATCCGCGTTTCTACGCGCAGAGCCCGGAAGAGCTCCTCAAGGAGGCGTCGTACATCGCCAAGCAGATGGACGGCAAGCTCCCGGGCCTCTTCCACCGCCTGCCGCGCCAGCCCTACGGCGTCGCGCCGGTGCCGGCGGCGATGGCGCCGAAGTACACCAGTGGCCGCTACGTCTCGGCGCCGGTCGGCGGGACTCAGCCGGGCTGGTACTGGGTCAACACCTACGCCCTCGACAAGCGGCCGCTCTACAACCTCGAGGCGCTGACCTTCCACGAAGCGGTCCCGGGGCATCATCTCCAGGGCGCGCTCTCGCAGGAGCTCGAGGGACTGCCGCAGTTCCGGCGTTTCCTCTACGTCGATGCCTTCGGCGAAGGCTGGGGCCTCTACAGCGAATGGCTGGGAATCGAGGCCGGCTTCTACACCGATCCGTACCGTGACTTCGGCCGGCTCGGCTACGAGGCCTGGCGGGCGTCGCGACTGGTGGTGGACACGGGGCTCCACGCCTTCGGCTGGAGCCGCGAACGCGCCATCGAGTACCTCGCCGCCAACACCACGCTGCCGTTGCACGAAGTCACCACCGAGATCGACCGCTACATTTCGTGGCCGGGACAGGCGCTGTGCTACTACCTCGGCTTCATGAAGATCCGCGAGCTGCGCGCGCGCGCCGAAGGGGCGCTCGGCGCGGCGTTCGACGTGCGCGACTTCCACGACGCGGTGCTCGCCAACGGCGCGCTCTCGCTGCCGGCGCTCGAACGGCAGATCGACGACTTCATCGCGGCGCGGCGCGAACCGGCGGGGTCGCCGGCCGCGCCGGCCGCGCCGGCCGGTACCGGCTCGCGCTGACTCCGATGCCGTTGCGGGTGCATTACGAGCTCGCCCTTTCCACGGCAGGGCCGGGGATCGAAGCGAGGGCGCGCGAGATGGCGGCGGGGATCGCCCGTGAACAGACGGTCGAGATTCCGGAAGGCGTCGCGGCGGCGGCGGTCGAAGCGCGGACGATCGGGGTCGTCGTTGCGGTCGAGGCGGCCGGGCCGCGGCGGGCGCGCGTGGCGATCGACTACCCCTGGCGGGAGCTGGTCTCGGACCTGCCGCAGCTCCTCAATCTGCTCTACGGCAACATCTCGTTGCAGCGCGGCATCCGGATCGCTGGCGTCGACTGGCCGGCGGAGCTCCTGCGGCAGTTTCCGGGACCGGCTTTCGGAGTCGCCGGGCTGCGCGCGCTCACCGGCGTTGCCGGGCGGCCGCTCCTCGCCGGGGCGCTGAAACCGGTCGGGCTCGGCGTGCGCGAGCTGGCGCGTCTGGCGGGCGACTGTGCCCGCGGCGGGCTCGACCTCGTCAAGGACGATCATTCGCTCGCCGACCAGCCGAGCGCGCCGTTCCGCGAGCGCGTGCTGACCGTGGCCGAGCACGTCGCCCGCGCCAACCGGCAGAGCGGCCGGAGCTGCCTCTACGTACCGAATCTCACCGGCCCGGTCGATCGACTCGCCGAGCGGCTCGACGACCTGCGCGACGCCGGCGTGCGCGCCGCGATGGTCGCGCCGATGCTCCTCGGTCTCGACGCGGTGCGGGCGCTCGCCGCGGCCGCAGGGGGGGCGGGTGTGGCGCTGGTCGGCCATCCGGCACTCGCTGGGAGCCTCTGCGCTCCGCGCCAGGGATTCGCCCCGGAGATCCTGTTCGGCGACCTCTTCCGGATCGCCGGCTGTGACGCCGTCATCTATCCGAATACCGGCGGACGGTTTCCGTTCACGCTACGGGACTGTCGGGCGATCCAGAGGCAGCTGCTGGCGCCGCTCGGCGGCTTGCGACCGGCGTTGGCCATGGTGGCCGGCGGAATCGACGCCGCGAGGCTGGCGCGCTGGCTGCCCGAGTACGCCACCGATACGATCTTCCTCGTGGGTGGGAGTCTTCTCGGCCGGCCGGACGTCGCCGCGGCGGCCGCGGAGCTGGCCGAGCTCGTGGCGGGGAGAGCGAGCTCCGGGGGAGGAAGAGGATGACGGCTTCGAAGGTTCTCCCAGCGCGCGACTTCCGCTGGCCGGTGGCGCTCAAGCCTTACAAGGACGGCGGCGACCTCTACCGCGACGTCACCCGGCAAACCCTGCTCGGCGAAGGCGAGGGCGAAGAGGCGCTCTCTTTCGTGACGCGCTACTTCGAGGTCGCGGCGGGCGGCTACTCGACCCTCGAGCAGCACCGGCATCCGCACGCCGTGGTCGTCCTCTGCGGCCGGGGGACCGTGCAGCTGGGTGCCAGCCGCTTCGCCATCGAGCCTTCCGACTGCGTCTATGTGGCCCCCGGCGAGGTGCACCAGTTCCGCGCCGACCGGGGCGAGAGGCTCGGCTTCCTCTGCGTCGTCGACCGCGATCGCGACCGGCCGGTGCCGGTTCCGCCGCGGTAGTGCGCTCCGGGCGGAGCGCAAGGTCCGCCCGTCCGGGCGGGGGCGAGGCGGGCGCCGGTTGGATAGGCTCCCGCTCCATGAAGCGCTCCCGGGTCGTTCTTCTCTGGCTGGCTGCCATCGTGATCACCGTCGGCTCCGCTGCCTGGCAGCGCCGTACCGGGCCGAGCTACCCGGCGCGCGGCACGGCCATGCTCGGCGGCGAGGCGATCCCCTATCGTCTCCTGCGCACGCAGGTCACCGGCGAGGCCCTGCCGGTCCGGATCCGCGCCTCGGCCGGCGTCACCGGCGAGGTCGCCTGGCACCGCTACCCTTCGGACGAGCCGCTGCGCCGGATCGCCCTCGCCCGGCAGGGCGAAGAGCTCGTCGCGGCCCTCCCGGCCCAACCGCCGGCGGGCAAGCTCGAGTACTTCGTCCACCTGACCAACGGCGAGGCGAGCGTCGAGCTGCCGCTCGCCAAGGCTGCCCCCAGGCAAGGGGCCGTGGCGCGCTTCAAGGGGGCGGTGCCGGCGCACGTTCTCGTGCCGCACATCGCGACGATGTTCTTCGGCATGCTGTTCGCGAACGCCGCCGCGCTCTCGGCGCTCGCGCGGCGCGACCAGGCCCGGCGCCAGGCCTGGGTGGCGTTCCTGCTGCTCCTGGTCGGCGGACTCCTCCTCGGGCCGGCGGTGCAGAAGTACGCCTTCGGCGCCTGGTGGACCGGCTGGCCGTTCGGCCACGACCTGACCGACAACAAGACGGCGATCGCCGTTATCGCCTGGGGCCTGGCGCTCGTCGCTTCCCGCGGCCTCCCGGGCGGACGCCTCGGACGGTTGGCGATCGTCTTCGCCGCCCTGGTGACGCTCGCCGTCTTCCTGGTGCCGCACAGCATGTTCGGATCCGAGCTCAAGGTGCAGTGAGCCGGGCGCGCGGGCGTTTCCGCGACTACTGGAAAACGGTCGGGCGCGAGGCCAGGGGGCGGGGGGAGCTCCTGCTCTCTCCGGTTCTCGACGGGCCGCTCTGGCCCCGTCCGGTGCAGGTCTATCTGCCGCCGGGCTATGGCGACGGGCGCGAGCGCTTCCCGGTGATCTATCTCCAGGACGGTCAGAACCTCTTCGATCCGGCGACCGCCTTCGCCGCCACCTGGCGGGCGGAGCGCGCGCTCGACCGGCTCGCCGGCCGGGGACGTCCGGTCATTGCCGTCGGAGTTCCCAACTCCGGGCTGCGGCGCATCCACGAGTACGCCCCCTTTCTCGACCGGCGCTACGGTGGCGGCGGGGGAGGGGACTACCTCGAGTGGCTGGCCGGCACCGTCCAGCCGCTGATCGAGAAGCAGTTCCGCGTCGCGCGCGGCCGCGAAACGACCGCCATCGCCGGCGCCTCGATGGGCGGGCTGATCAGTCTCTACGCCTTCGGCCGCCTGCCCGAGCGCTTCGGCCTCGTCGGCGGCATGAGCCCCTCCCTCTTCTTCGGTGACGAAGCGCTCACGCGCTGGCTCGGCGAGCGGCCGCTCGCCGGCGGCCGGGTCTACCTCGACATCGGGACGCTCGAGGGGCGGCGCAACCGCCGCCGCCGGACGCCACCGAAGTCGCCCTCCGGCGCGATGCGGCGCCTGCGCAGGCTCCGCCTGGCCTTCGAGAAGGCCGGCTACCGTCGCGGGGAGGATCTCGAGTGGATCGAGGAGCCCGGCGGGCGCCACGACGAAGCCGCCTGGGCGCGTCGCCTGCCGGGGATGCTCGACTTTCTGTTCCCGGCCTAGCGGACGAGCAGGCGCTCGAGCTCCGCGATCGCGCGCGGGTCGTCCGACTGCCCCAGCCAGAAGATCGCCTGGCGTTTCACCTCGCGGTCGCCGCTTTCGCGCAGTAGTGCGAGGAGCTGCGGCGTCGCATCGGCGACCTGCGAGAGGGCGAAGACCGACTGCTCGCGCACTTCGTCCGAGGGGTCGCGGGCGATCGCCTCGCGGATCCAGCGCGCGGCGCGCGGATCGCCGGTCTGCGCCAGCCAGAACTGGGCCTGGGCGCGCACCTCGTCATCGTCCGACTCGCGGCCGAGGTGGACGAGAGCGAGCGGCGCCGCCGGGTCGGCGTGGAACCCCAGGCCGGCGAGGGCGCCTTCGCTCAGGCTTTCGCCGCGCTCCGTATCCCGTCGCGTTTCGGCGAGGCGAGCGAAGAAGGCGACGCTCGCTGCCGGAACGACGCCATCGAGCCAGACGATGCGCTGGGTGCCCGCCTGCACCGGACAGCCCTCGGATGCGAACCGGAGCCGCTGGACGCTGCCGTTGCGCACGGCGGCGTAGAGCTCGACCCGGGCGACGGCGATCGGCGGTGCGTCGTCGCGCGAACCCCAGCTCGCATCGTCGTCCTCCAGAGTCATCCCCCAGCCGCCTCGGCCCTCTCGACCGTGACCGAAGCCGCAGATCGTCTGCTCGCCCCGGGCCGGCACCGTCCAGGCGAGCCAGACCGTTTCCGGGCCCTTGGCGAGCTTCCGAACCTCGGCTTCCGGGTCGGTCGCCGGCCGGTGTTGGACCTCGCCGCCGACGAGCTTCGCCGAGGCCGCTCCGCAGAGGAATGACGAGAGCGCGACGGCCGTCATCGCCTGCCTGGCGCGCCGGGCGTTCACGGCTTCTCCGTCAGCAGGCGCTCGATCTCGTCCATCGCCGCGGCGTCGTCCATCATCGAGAGGTGCTGGATGATCTGCTTCTTGAGCTCGGGATCGGTCTCCTGGCGCAGCAGGCCGATCATCGCCTTGGCATCGCCGGCCATCATCAGGCCGACGATGATCTTGCCGCGCAGCTCGCGGTCCTGGCTCGTTCCGTAGAGCGCCACCAACTCGGCGTCGGCGCCGATCGCGCCGAGGAGCTCGAAGGCCTTGCCGCGCAGCTCGCGGTCGGTCTCGCTGCGGGCCGCCTCCAGGAGCTGCTTCTTGTCGCCGGCGATCATCATCCCCTCGAGGATCTTGCCCTTCACCTCGCGCGAGCTCTCGCTCTTGTAGAGGTCGGCAAGGGCCGCGGTCGAGTCGAGGGCGCCGAGGAGCTGGATCGCCTTGCCGCGCAGCTCCGGATCGCGCTCGGTGCGTGCGACCTCGAGGATCGCCTTCTCGTCGTCGGCGATCATGAACGCCTCGAGTACCGCGCCCCGGGTCTCCTTCGATGCGGACGTGCGATAGATCTCGGAGAGTGCCCGGAGGTCTTCGGGGTCGCCGGCAATGCCCAGGGAGCGCACCGCCTCGACCTGGAGCTCGGCGGGCTTGCCGCTTTTCGCCGTCTCGACCAGGAGGGTCCGGGCGCGCGGCTCGTCGCTCTGCGAGAGGACGAAGAGGGCGCGCTGCTTGACCTGCAGCGAGCGGTCGCCGGCCAGGATCTTCTCGAGAATCGGCAAGGCGCGCGCCGAGTCCATCTGCATGAGCCCGTCGAGGGCATAGAGCTGCAGATCCTCCTCCGGAGAGCTCCCGGACCTTCCGGAGCCGGCGACGACCGGTCCCGTTCCCTGCGGCCCGGTGGTCCGTGGGCCGGCGAGGACCGGTCCGGAGCCGCGCGGCGCGCTGCCGGTGAGGGAAATCTCGAGAGCGTCGGCGTCGTCGAGCCAGACGCTCTTCGGGTGGGTGGTGCGCAGGTTTTTCAGGGTCGCGAGCGCCTCGGCCTTGCGGCCCAGCTTCTCTTCGGCATAGGCCTTCCAGTAGAGCGCGGCGTCGGCGTCGGCGCCTTTGGCGTCGGCGACCGCGGCGAAGCGCTGTGCGGCCTCCTCCCAGCGCGCCTGGTCCAGGGCGCTCTGGGCATCGCGGTAGGCGGGGCTCCGGCCCTCGCCGTCGGCGGCGAAGAGGGCGGCGGGGGAGAACCGGGCGGAGGCCGGCGCCGGCGGAGCGAAGAACGCGGCGGCGACCGCGAGGGCGGCGATTCCTGCCAAGGGTGAACGAGGCATCGGGTATCTCATGGACAAGCTCCTCATGAAACGGTTCGGGTGTCGGTCCTGCTTCCAGCACGAGGGGCGCCGGCGTCGCGCTGCAGACGCTCGCCGGTCACCCGGAGTTTGAACAGCAGATCGGTGTGCTCGATGCGCCGCTGCGCGGCGGCCAGGTCTTCGGGAGCGGCCGCCGCGCTGTTGGCGAGCTCGAGGAGCAGCGGCTCGAGCTCGTCGAGCAGGGCGACGATGCGGCGCTGGCCGGAACGCTGCGCGGCGCTGCGGTAAAGCCGATTGGAGGAGACCAGCGCTCCCGCCCAGGCACTCTCTTCCGCGAGCGCCGTGGCGTCGGTCGGCGCGGCGTTGGTGACCCGGGTCAGCAGGCGCTCGGAGCCCGCGAGGTGACTCTCGACCGAGGCGAGGAGCAGGCGCTCGCGCGCCTCCGTCGAGAGCCCCGAGGGCGCTGGCACGAGGCTCTCGAGGTCCGGGCGAGGAGCGTCCCATCGGCCGGCGAAGTAGCCGAGCGCGAGCGCGGCCACCACCACGAGAGAGGCGGCCGCGAGCGTCCACCGCGGACCCCAGCCGGCCTCTCCGGTGGCCGGCGCCAGGAGAGCTCTCCACCAGGGGCGCGGCGCGACGAGACGCGGCCGGAGCTCCCGCCAGACCCGCGCACCGAGATCGGCAGGCGGCTCGGGCGGTGCGGTCGTGGCGGTGGCGAGGTCGCGCGCCAGCTCGGCATAGCGGCGGCGCAAGTCGGCGCTCTCCGCGAGCGCCTTCTCGACCGACCGCGGGTCGGCGGACTCACCGTAGTAGTGCAGGATCAACTCGTCCTCGCCGACTTCTGCCGCGGCTTCGGACGGCATGTCAGGCCGGTTCTTCATGGAGCGCCTCCTGATTTCCCGGGGCGACGGAGGGTGCCAAGGGAGCGAGCGCGGCGCGGAGCTTGCGCACCGCCCGGAAGATCGACTGTTTGGTGGCGTTGTCGCGTTTGCCGAGGGTCGAGCTGATCTCGGCGATCGAGCGCCCTTCGTAGTGGCGCAGGACGAAGGCCGCGCGCTCCGCCGGGGAGAGCTCGGCCAGGGCGTTCTCGGTGCGCCGGCGGATCTCGGCGTCGAGCGCCTGGCGCTCGGGTCCGGCGTCGCCGGTCGGAAACTCCACCAGGGCCTGCGCACCCTCGTCCGGAAGATCGACCCGGGCCGCCCGCTCGCGGCGGGTGCGCCGGGTCTGGTCGATGGCGGCGTTCACCGCGATGCGGTGCAGCCAGGTGCCGAAGCCGGCGCGCTGGTCGAAGCGGGCGAGGAAGCGGAAGGCGCGCAGAAAGGTCTCCTGCACGGCGTCCTCGGCCGCCGCAGCGTTGCCGGTGACGCGATAGGCCAGACCGTAGACCGCCCGGCTATGGGCCGCGACCAGACCCTCGAAGGCGTCGGTGTCGCCGGCGAGCACGCGGCGGACGAGGTCGGTATCCCGGGGGTCCATTCTGGGAGATTAGACGGTGAAGGGGCTCTCCGGTTAGGCTGTTCTTTCGCCTCCGCGGGCCGACGCGAAGGACCGGGCCCGGACCTACCCGTTTTTCCCAGAGATTTGAATTGATCCTGCCCCAAGGGGTGGTACTGTGTATGAGCTAGATCATAGACATTACCGACTGGAGCACTTCTCTGGACTCGGAAGCGTGGGGGAAGATGTCATCCAACCTTGCAGGAACTGTCCCTCCGGAGCCGTTCGTCGGTGTCGTCGGCCTCGAAGAGCTCCGTATTCCGGTCTCGCCTCACCCCAGCGCAAGCAGCAACAAGGGAGCCGTCTGATGAGCGTTCCCCCTCCCCGTTCCGATCGCCGAACCCGTGGCACCCTGGCCCTCCTGCTCGGCGCGACCCTCTGGGCGGCGCTCGGCGGCGCCGTGCCGCTCGCCGCGCAGCCGGTCCTGGAGATCTTCTCGATCACGCACGCGCCGGCTTCGGTTGTGGCCGGTTCGGCCACCAACGTCGTCTACACCCTCGACCTGCGCAACACCGCTGCCGGGGCCAGCGACGACGAGACCGCGGCCGTCCTCGACCTTCCCCTGGGTACCTCCTTTCTCTATCAGTCCGAAGCCCTTCCCGGGACGACCTGCTCGGTCGTCGCAGGACCGATCCTGCGCTGTCAGCTGGGCGCCCTGGGCAACGGCGAGAGTCGTAACGGCACTCTGACCCTGCGGGTCGCAGCGAGTGTCGCTGCCGGGACGCTCGGCGCCAACTTCAGCTTCTACGGCACCGTCGACACCACGCCCGATCCCGAAACGGAAGACGTCACGGTCACGACCTCCGCCGACCTCGATGTCACGGTCACGATGACGGCGCCGGTGCCGAACAAGGTCGTTCCCGGAAACTCGGTGACCTACGCGATCGCGCTCACCAACAACGGCCCGTCGGACGCGGCTGCGGTGTCGCTCGCGTTCCCGGCCCCCGCCGGTTTCAACACCCCGGTCTACGGCGGCGACTGTGCTGCGACCCCCTGCAACCTGGGAACGATCGCTGCCCTCGCGAGCCGCAACGTCACGGTCACCTTCCCGGTTCCGGACGACTATCACCTGGTCACGATCACGTCTCCGGTCGTCTACACCGCCACGGCGAGCTCCACGACGACCGACCCCGTTCCGGGCAACGACTCCGACTCGGCATCGACGGCCGTCGAGCCGCAGGTCGATCTCTCCGTCGTGCTCTCCAGCACCGCCACCAGCGTGACTCCGGGAATGCCCGCCACCTACTCGATCGAGGTGACGAAGGCCGGGCCGTCGCGCCTCGAGAGCGTGCACATCGACGACAACCAGACGCTGCGCCTCCTGGGCGCCTACTTCACACCCTCCGAGGGCATCTTCAGCGCCACCTCGCTCTCGCCCAACTGGACCGGGCTCGATTTCACCGATAGCTCCACCGTGACGCTCACCTTCAGCGGCTGGGTGAGCCCCGCCCAGCCGGGGGCGACGCTGCTCGCCACGATCGACGTTGCGCCGCCGGCCGGCGTCGTCGACACGAGTGGGGCGAACGATTCCGACTCCGAGTCGGACGCGATCGCGCGCCTGTCCGATCTTTCGATCGTGAAGACCAACAACCTGAGCGGGTTGATCCCCGGACAGGCGGTGCCCTATACGATCACGGTGGCGAACCGCGGTCCGAGCGACATCGCGGCGGCGACGGTGACCGACAACTTCGACGCGGTCCGCGTCTCCACAGTGGGCTGGACCTGCTCCGTGGCGCGTGCGCTCACCGACCTGGGTCAGCTCGCGGACGGCAGCGGCGGTGTCAACGGCCTCGATGGCGCCTCGGCCGTGGCCGTGTCGGGCGACGGCAAGCACGTCTATGCGACGGCTTCGGCCGACAACTCCGTCTCCCTGTTCCAGCGCGACGCGACCACCGGCCTGCTGACCTTCGGCACCTCCTACACCGACGGCGGGACGGCGAGCGCGATCCAGGGCGCCTCGGCGATCGCCATCTCTCCCGGCGGCGGGCAGGTCTACGTCGCCGGTTTCGGCGAGAACGCCATCGAGGTCTTCACGCGCACCCCGGCGAGCGGCCTGCTCGTCTCGCTGGACATCGAGCGCTCGAGCGATCCGAATCTCTCCGCGATGACCGGGCCGCGCGGTATCGCCGTCGCTCCGGACGGCCGCCACGTCTATGTCGCGGCGGCGACCGGCAGCGCGGTCGTGGTCTTCACGCGCAATACGACGACCGGAGCTCTCGCCTGGCACTCGACCGTGACCAACTCCAGCCCCGGGGTGAGCGGCATGGGCGGCGCGCGCGCGGTGGCCGTTTCTCCCGACGGCCGCCACGTCGTCGTGGCCGGCGAAACCTCCGACGGCATCGCGGTTTTCGCGCGCAACCTCGCGACCGGAGCCCTCACCTTCGTGGAGGCGAAGCTCGATGGCGCCAACGAAGGGCTGAACGGCGCTTCGGCGCTCGCCTTCTCGCCCGCCGGAGATGCGCTCTACGTCGCCGGCTTCGAGGACGACGCGGTGGTGGTGTTCAGCCGCGACCTCACGGCGGGGCAGCTCGCGCCGCAGCTCTCCTGGTCCGAACGCGAGACCGACGGCGCGGGCCTGCCGCTGGCCGACGGCCTCGACGGGGCGCGCGGGGTGGAGGTCAGCCCCGACGGCTCGCTGGTCTTCGTGGCGGGTGCGAACGACGGCAAGATCGCGATCTTCAGCCGCAATACCGGCGGTGCGCAGGTCCACAAGCTCGACTTCCTCGACATCGCTGGGCTCACCTCGGCGGTCGACCTGGCGATCTCGCCGGCCGGAGAGCAGGTCTACGGAGTCGGAGACGTCGCCGACCTGCTGGGGATGTTCTCGGAGACGCGCGGCGCCTCCTGTCCGGTACCCGGAGGCTCGGTGCTCGCCTTCTCGCAGTCGGCGGTGATTCCGGCCCAGAGCTATGTCGCCTACACCGCCGCGGCGGTCCTCGAGAACGACGCCAGCGGCACGCTGGTCAACACGGCGACGGTCGCCGCGCCGGCCGGCGTCGACACCAACAACGCCAACAACAGCTCCACCGACAGCGATCCGGTCGGCAGCGAGGCCGACATCACCGTGACCAAGACGGCCAGTCCGTCCTCGGCCGTCCCCGGCGAGTCGGTGGTCTACACCGTCACGGTGAGCAACGCCGGCCCGGCCAACGTGAGCAACGCCTCGGTAACCGACCTCGCGCTCGCCAGTGCCGACTACTCGTCGGTGAGCTGGAGCTGCGTCGGCCAGGGCGGAGCGGTCTGCGGCTCGCCTGCCGGAGGCTCCGGCAACATCAATGCCGCCAACCTGAATCTGCCGGCCGGCGGCACGGTCACCTACACCATCAACGTGACCATCGCGACCAACGCCGTCGGGACCGCCTGCGCCCTGGCGACCGGCAACTGCGCCAAGAACAGCGCGACGGCGACGATCCCGGTGACCTTCATCGACCCGACGCCGGCCGACCAGACCGCTTCGGTCGAGGTTCCGATTTCGCCCAAGGCCGATCTCTCGATCTCGAAGACGGTACTGACGCCGCTCGGTGCGATCGCCGCAGGCGCGCCGCTCGATTTTCAGATCGTGGTCCGCAACTGCGGTCCGAGCAACGTCACCGGCGCCTTCGTGCAGGACATCCTGTCCATCGACTACACGGGAGCGACCTGGAGCTGCGTCGCTTCGAACGGCAGCTGTCCGGTGCCGGCGAACGGCTCGGGGAACCTGACCGCGGCGAACGCGACAGTCAGCCTGAACGGCGGCAACCCGGCGACCTGCGCCGGTGCGGGCCAGGCGACCTTCACCATCTCCGGCGCCGTGGTCGCCTCGCCCTCCACCGGCGTGCTTTCGAACGTCGCCAAAGTCATCGTGCCCAGCGGGGTTTTCGATCCGAGTCTGGGCAACAACACCTCCAGCGTCCAGGTGGTGCTCGAGGCCGAGACCGACATCGCGATCATCAAGACCGACGGCACCACGGCGGCGGTCCCGGGAGAAGCGATCACCTACAGCATCACGGTGTTCAACACCGGCCCGGATGACGCTCAGGCACTGGTCGTCGAGGACATCTTCCCGGCGGCGCTGCGCAACGTCTCCTGGACCTGCAACTCCGAGGCTCCGGCCCTGGGCACCCTGACCTACCTCGAGGATCAGCGGCAGAACAGCACGACCGAACTGGGCCTGCTCACCGGCCTCGACGGTACGCGCGACCTGGCCGTCGCACCCGGCGGGAGCTTCGTCTACGCCACCGGTGCCGTGGAGGGCGCGCTCACCACTTTCAGCCGCGACGCCGCGGACGGCGGTCTCGCTTACCTGGGGCGGCTGCTCGACAACGGCACCCAGGGCTTCCTCACCATCGATGGCCTCGGCGGCGCCCGCGGCCTGGTGGTCAGTCCGGACGGCTTGAACATCTACGTCGCGGGAGAGAGCGAAGACAAGATCGCCGTCTTCACCCGCAACCTCGCGACCGGGCAGCCGACCTTCATCGAGGCGGTGACCGAAGGCGACGTTCAGTCCTCGGGGACGGTCGACGGTCTCGACGGTGCGCAGGATGTGGCGCTTTCGCCGGATGGCCAGCACCTGTATGTCGTGAGCCCGGTCGACGACTCGGTGACGGTCCTGCAGCGCAATGCGTCGCTTTCGGGCACGCTCTCCTTTCGGGAAGTGGAGAAGGACGGCGCCGGCGGAGTCGACGGTATCGATGGCGCGAGCGGCGTTCGCGTCAGCCCGGATGGCAAGCACGTCTACGTGACCGGCCGCGACGACAACGGCATCGCGGTCTTCCGTCGTGAGACCGACAGCGGTTCGCTCGATTTCGGCAAGCTGACCTTCCTGCAGTCACTCCTCGACGGAGGCCTCGGCGGCACCTTCCTCGCAGGGGCCTCCGGTGTCGAGATTTCGCCCGATGGCGCTTTCGTCTACGTCGCGGCGGCGACGGACGACGCGGTCTCGGTCTTCGGCCGCAACACTACGGAGAGCTCGCCCGACTTCGGCAAGCTCACCTTCCTCTCCGAGCGTCACGAGGGCGAAGCGTCGGGTCTGGGCGGCGCCGCGACCGGTCTCGATGGGGCCCGGCAGACGCTGGTGAGCCCCGACGGACAGCATCTCTACGTGGCGAGCGCGGTGAGCGACGCAACCGTCGTCTTCCAGCGCAATCCCGCCACCGGCAGTCTCAAGTTCATCGGCGTGCACCGTGACGAGGCGATCTCCGCGTGCGTGCAGCCGACGACTTGCATCGTCCACAGCCTCGACGGTGCCGGCGCGCTGGCGGTCGATCCGTCCGGCGCCAACCTCTACGTGGCCGCGTCGGAGGACGACGCCCTGACCGTCTACCTGCGGGCCGGCGCGCCGCCATCCTTCGCCTTCACCGGCGGCCAGCCGGCGAGCAATCCGCCGGCGCCGGTGATCAACGGTGTCGGCGGGGTCAGCGGCCTCAAGGCGGTCACCGATGTCGGCGTGGCCGGGCCTCATCTCTACGCCGTCAGCTTCGGCGACGAAGTCGAACGCGGCTCGATCGTCGCCTTCTCGCGCGACGCCGCGAACGGCGAGCTCACGCTGGTCAACCGGCTGCAGGACGGCAGCGGCGGCGTGGACGGACTCGACGGCGCCGCGGCGCTGGCGGTCTACGACGACAACGTCTACGTCGTCAGCCAGGGCCTCAACGCGGGCGACAACACCTTGGGTGTTTACCAGCGCAACACGACGACCGGCGCGGTCTCCTTCCTCGAGCTGCACCGTCAGGGCCTGCTCGGGGTGAGCGGTCTGTTCGGAGCGAGCGACGTCGCGGTGAGCTCCGACGGCAGCCACGTCTATGTCGTCGGACGGACGCCCGGCTCGCTGGCGGTCTTCACCCGTGACGCCGGCAACGACGGGCGTCTCGTCTTCAAGGAGAGCAAGATCACCGGTGCCGGCGGTATCGTCGGCCTGCAGGGCGCCCAGGGGCTGGCGCTCTCGTCGGACGACCGGCACATCTATGTCGCCGCTTCGATCGACGACGCGGTCGCCGTCTTCTCGCGCAACACCAACGGCGGCGACGCCGCGAACTTCGGCCGCGTCACCCAGCTCCAGTTGCTCGCCGGCATTCCGGGCCTCGACCGGGCCATGCATGTCGCTGCCAGCGACGATCTCAGCGATACCAACGGCAGCCGCAACATCTACGTCACGGGACATACCGGCGACGCCCTGGTCGTCTTCGACCGCAACGTCGAGCTGGCGAGCGACGACTTCGGCAAGCTCACCCTGGTGCAGAGCTTCAAGGATGGGGTCGGAGGGGTCGAAGGTCTGAACGGCGCGCGCGCGGTCGCCGTGAGCCCGGACGGCAAGAACGTCTACGTCGCCGCCGAGGATGCCGACGCCGTCGCGGTCTTCGCGCGCGAGGCGACCGGTGGGACGCTGGTCTTCGTCGAGGCGGCGTTCGACGGCGAGAACGGCGTCGACGGCATCGACCAGGCTTACGGCATCGCGATCTCGACCAACAGTCTCGAGACCTACATCGCCGGCTTCGGCGACGACGCGATCGCGCTCTTCCGCCGCGCCTCCGGTTCGCGTTGCACCGGCGCCGGCGTCGGGAACCTCTTCGACTCCGGTGTCGAGATTGCCGCCGGCGGCCAGGTGGTCTACACGGTGCACGCGACGATCGATCCGGGAGCCACCGGAACACTCGTCAACGAGGCCTACGTCACCGTGCCTTCGGCGATCCAGGAACCGGGCCCGGAATCTTCCGGCCTGCACCCGCCCGGAGTCTGCACCGACAACACCGCCCTGCCGGTGATCATCGGCAACAACGGCTGCCGGGACATCGACCTCCTCGCTCCGAGCACCGATCTCGCGATCGCGAAGACCGACGGCGACGACGTGGCGGTGCCCGGGACGGAGATCACCTACACCATCACGGTGCGCAACCACGGTCCGAGCAACGTCGTGGGCGCCGCCGTGCAGGACGACCTGACGAACATCTTCCCGGATGGCGCTACCTGGACTTGCGTCGCGGCGCCCTCGGGCACCCTGACCTTCCTGGACGACTATGTCGAAGGCGAAACGCTGCCCGGACCGCAGACCGTCAGCGGACTCCTCGGAGCGAAATCGACGGCGGTGAGCCCGGACGGCGAGCATGTCTACGCCACCGGTCTCGGCGGCGACTCGCTCGCGGCGTTCCATCTCGACGGCGCTGCCGGCACGCTGGCCTTCGTGGAGTCGTACTTCGACGGCGTCGGAGGAATCGACGGCCTGAACGGCGCGACCGACGTTCTGGTCTCGCCGGACGGCAAGAATGTCTACGTCGCGGGTCAGGTGGACGACGCCGTCGTCGTCTTCACCCGGCAGGACAACCCGCTGCCGCCGGCGACCTTCGGCAAGCTCACCCTCCTCGAGATGCAGCAGTCCCCCGGCGTCGCCGGGCTGGACGAGCCGGTGGCCTTGGCGATGGATGCGGCCGGCGACACGCTCTACGTCGCCGCCGCCAACAGCAACGCGATCACTGTCTTCGATCGCAATCCGGCGACCGGCGCCCTGACCTTCGTCGAAACGCTGGTAGACGGCGTCGGCAGCGTCGAGGGCCTCGCCGGCGCCAGCTCGGTCGCGGTCAGCTTCGACGGCGAATGGGTCTACGCCACGGGTGAGAACGACGATGCCATCGTGGTCTTCGACCGCGACCCGGGTACGGGCGCGCTCGACTTCGCACAGACCAAGGTCGACGGCATCGGCGGGGTCGACGGTCTCTCCGTCGCGCGCAGCGTCGTGGTCTCGCCGGACGACCTGAACATCTACGTCGCGGGTTCGGGCGACAACGCGATCGCGGTCTTCACCCGCGACTTGACGCTCGGCGCTCTCGATCCCGCGGTCGGCACGCTGACTTTCAGGGAGGTCGTGCGCGACGGCGTCGGCGGAGTGGACGGACTCGCCGGCGTCTCCGCTCTCGCCGTGAGCGACGACAGCGGACTCGGTTTCCACGTCTATGCCGCAGGCTCGGGCGAGAACGCGCTCGGAGTCTTCCGCCGCGACGCTTCCAGTTCCGGGCGCCTGACCTTCGTCGACGCCGAGCGCGACGGTTTCGGCCCGGTGAACGGGCTCGCCGGCTCCTCGGATGTCGCCATTTCGCCCGACGGCGCGATCGTGATCGCGGCCGGTCCGGTGGACGATGCCCTGGCGCTCTTCCGCCGACCGACCGATTCCTCCTGCTCGAGCGGCTCGGACTTCGACGGTCCGGCGATCGTGCTCGACGACGTGGTCAACATCGCGGCCGACAGCCAGGTCCTCTACCGCGTGACCGGCCAGGTCGACTCCGAGCTCTGCCAGTCCTACCCCTGCACCGCGGTCGACCTGGTGAACACCGCCACGGTGAGTGCGCCGACCGATTCGAACGCCGCCGACAACTCGGACACCGACACCGACGACCTCTCGCCGCGGGCCGATCTCGAGATCACCAAGACCGACCACATCTCGGTGCTGCAGGGGCTCGCCGGCGCTTCCGCCCTGGCCGCCAGCCCGGATGGCACGGCGGTCTACGCCACGGGCCTCCTCGGGGACGGCGTCGCCGCCTTCACCCGCACGCCGGCGACCGGCGCCCTGACTTTCGTCGAATCCGAGCGCGACGGAGCGGGCGGCGTCGACGGCCTGAACGGCGCAGCGGCCGTGGTGGTCTCCGGAGACGGCGCCCAGGTCTACGTCGCGGGCTCGACCGACAACGCGCTCGTCGCGTTCTCTCGCGACGCCGCGACCAACAAGCTCACCCTGCTCGAGCTCGAGCGCAACGGCTTCGGTGGCGTCACCGGACTGCTCGGCCCCGATGGCCTGGCGCTGTCCTCCGACGGCAAGCACCTCTATGCTGCCGCCGCCGGCTCGAGCTCGGTGGCGATCTTCGGACGCGACGCCAACGCCGCGAGCGCGACCTTCGGCAAGCTCGACTTCCTGGGTGAGGTCCGCGACGGCGTAGATGGGGCCGACGGTCTCAACCTGGCACGTGGCCTGGCGCTCTCGCCCGACGGCGCCCATCTCTACGTCGTCGGCGAGGCCGACAACGCCGTGGCGATCTTCGCGCGCAACGACGCCTCCGGTGCCCTCTCCTTCGTCGAGTTCCACCGCGACGGCGTGGCCGGAGTTTCCGGTCTCGCCGGTGCTCGCGCCGTGGCGGTCTCGCCGGACGGCGGCCAGGTCTACGTCGCCGGCGGCACCGCCAACGCGGTGGCGCATTTCACTCGCCAGGCCGGCAACGCCAGCCCGGATTTCGGCAAGCTCACCTTCGTCTCGGCCTACGCCGACGGCATCGGCGGGGTCGACGGTCTGCAGGGGGCGGCCGCGGTTCTGGTCTCGCCCGATCCGTTCGGCTCCGATCCGGGAGGACAGCACGTCTACGTCGCCGGCAGCGGCGAGGATGCCGTCGCCGTCTTCTCCCGCGACGGGATCACCGGCGCCCTGACCTGGAGCAGCGCGGTCCGGCAGGGACAGTCCGGAGTCGAAGGCCTCGCCAAGCCTGTGGCTCTCCTCGCCAGTCCGGACGCTGCGCACCTCTATGCCGCCGGTTCCGAAGACGGCGCTGTCGTGACGTTCGAGCGCGACTGGGACGGCAGCAGCGGCACCGGAGCACTCGCCTTCGTCGAGGGCGACGCCGACGGCGATGGCACCGTCGCCCCGGGCGAGACCATCAGCTACGACATCGTGGTGACCAATCACGGTCCGAGCGGCGTCCGCGGCGCCCTGGTCACCGACGTCTTCCCGGGCGAGCTCGAAAACGTCGAATGGGAGTGCTTCAGCCTGGCGCTCGGCGCGGTCTGCCTCAACGGCTCGGACGGCGTCGGAGACCTGGTCAACAAGGAAGTCCGGCTGCCGGCCGGGAGCCAGCTCCTGATCACCGCCACCGGCACGATCAAGCCGGGGGTGACCGGCACGATCGTGAACACCGCGACCATCGCGGCGCCCAGCGGTTTCATCGAGCTCGCGCCGACGAACAACAGCGCGACCGACGGCGATACCGAGCTCGAGCGCCGGGCGGACCTCCGGATCGAGAAGATCGCCTGCAGCGATCCTCTCGACTGCGTCGCGACCGAGGTTTCCGAGCTCGTGCCGGGAACGACGATTCACTATCAGATCCGGGTGGACAACGACGGGCTCTCCGACGTCGAGGGCGCCACGGTGAGCGACGTGCTCTCCGAGCTGCTCTCCGACGCGGTCTGGAGCTGCGTCGCGGCGCCGGTGCCGGGGCTGCTTTCGCCCCTGCCGCCGGCCGCCGCAGTGCACGACGGCGACGACATCGACGACATCTCGCGTTCCTGTGCCCTGCTGCCACTGGCGCTGGTCGACGGCCTGGACGGCGCCCGCGCCCTGACGGTTTCGCCCGACGGGCTCAACATCTACGTCGCCTCCGCAACGGACAACGCCGTGGCGATCTTCCGCCGCGACCTGCGCAACGGCACGGTGCAGTTCACCGGCCTGGTTATCGACGGTGAAGCGGTGCGCGATGCCGGTTGCGTGGTGACCGGCGCGGTGGACGGACTGCTTTCCGCCTCGGATGTCGAAGTGAGTCCCGATGGGCTGCATGCCTACGTCACGGGCGAGCTCGACGACGCCGTGGCCGTGTTCGAGCGCCAGGCGGTCACCGGCAACCTGGCGTTCGTCCACTTCCTGCGCGACAGCGTCGGCGGAGTGAACGGCCTGGGCAACGTCCGTGGAGCGGCCCTGTCGCCCGATGGCAAGCACCTGTACACCGCGGCTGCGAGCGACAACGGCGTCGGCATCTTCGCGCGCGACGCCCTGACCGGTGAGCTGAGTTATCTCGGCATCCGGGTCGACGGCGCATCGCAGGCGCCGCTCACCCTCGATGGGCTCGGGGGCGCCTCGGCGGTGGCCGTGAGCCCGGATGGGGCGCATGTCTACGTCGCCGGCACGACCGACGACGGCGTGGCCGTCTTCACCCGCGACGCGGGCTCGGGTCTGCTGACCTTCGTCGAAGCGCAGAAGGACGGCTTCGGCGGCGTGGACGGCCTCGCCGGCGCCAGCGCCCTCGCCCTCTCGGAGGACGGCCTGCACCTCTATGCCACCGGCGCGGACGACAACGCCGTCGCGGTCTTCGGCCGCGACGCTGCGACCGGCGCCCTCACCTTCGTCGAGGCGATCGTCGACGGTTTCGGTGGAGCAGAAGGTCTCGCGGGGGCCTCCGGCGTTGCGGTCAGCCCAGGCGGCGAACATGTCTATGTCGCCGGTCCCGCCGACTCTGCCGTCGCGGTGCTGGCCCGCAATCGCGGCACTGGTGAGCTCTCCGCCCTGCCCAGGGCCGAGGACGGCGCCGGCGGCGTCGACGGTCTGGCCGGCGTTCGCGCCGTCGTCGTCTCTCCGGACGGGGATCAGGTCTACGGTGCCGGCGCCGGCGAGGATGCGTTGGCGCTGCTCCGGCGCGGCGACGGCTCCCGCTGCACGGCGAGCGGCTTCGGCTCGATCGTCGACACGGTCGACATCACAGCCGGCGGCTCGGTGGTCTACACGCTCTCGGCCGGGCTCTCTCCGGCAGCCACCGGAGAGCTCCTGAACACGGCGCGGATCACCGAACCCGGGAACGTGATCGATGCCCAGCAGGCCAACAACGTCGTCGTCCACGGCGCCACGCTGACGCCGGAGGTCGATCTGACGCTGACCAAGGACGACGGCCAGACCGAGGCGATCCCCGGGCTGCCGGTGACCTACACCATCGTCCTCGCGAACGCCGGCCCGAGCGACCTCGCGGACGGCGTGCTCGAGGACCTCTTCCCGGCGATCTTCGAAGAGCCGGCGTGGAGCTGCGTCGCGACCTCGGCGGTCGCTTTCCGCGAGGCGGAAGTAAACGGCACCGGCGGCGTGACCGGGATGGACGCGCCCCGGGGCGTCGTCATCGCCCCGGATCCGGACGGCGCTTTCGGACCGGCGACCGGCGGCGATTTCGTCTACATCGCTTCTCGTGCCAGCAACGCCCTGGACCTCTTCGCCCGCGATGCCGGCGATCAGGGCAAGCTCGCCTTCGTCGCGAGCTATGTCGACGGTGCCGGCGGCCTCGACGGGTTCGGCGGCGCGGGCGGTGTCGCGATCTCACCCGACGGCCTGCACCTCTATGCCACCGGCGCGACCGACGATGCCGTCGCCGTCTTCTCGCGCGACACCGCGACGGGCCTCCTCACGGCCGTCGAAGTGCAGCGCGAATCCGACGAGGCGGTAGACGGCCTCGACGGTGCTGCAGCGGTGGCGGTTTCGCCGGATGGCGGGCATGTCTACGTGGTCAGCCTCGATGACGACGCCTTGGTGGTCTTTGCGCGCGACGCCGAGACCGGCGGCCTGACCTGGCTCGCGCGCCTGAAGGACGGCTTCGGAGAGATCGATCTCGGCACCATCGACGGTCCCGTCGCGGTTTCGGTCACCCCCGATGGCGCCCATGTCCTGGTGGCCGGGTCGCTGTCGGACACCCTGGCGGTCTTCGCCCGCGACGCCGTGACCGGCGCCCTGACGTTGCAGCAGGTCATGCGGGACAACGTCGCCGGCGTGGACGGTCTCGACCTCGTCCAGGCGCTCTCGGTCTCGCCGGGCGGCCAGTTCGTCTATGCCGCGGGCCTCGCTGACGACGCCATCGCGATCTTCGACCGCGACAGCGAAACCGGAGAGCTCGCCTTCTCGAGTCAGGTGAAGAACGGCGTGGCCGGGCTCACCGGGCTCGACGGCGTGCGCGGGCTGGCGATGACGCCGGACGGGCTCTTCCTCTTCGCGACGAGCTACAACGACGACGCCGTCGCCATCTTCCGGCGCGACGGCTCGAGCGGCCTCCTCTTCCAGCTTCAGGTGGCGCGCGACGGTGTCGGCGGCTTCGCCGGCCTCGACGGCGCGCGCGCCATCGCCGTCTCTCCGGATGGCGCCAACCTCTACGCCCTGGGCGAACTGGGAGACGCCGTCGCGGTGCTCGAACGGGTCGGGCAGGCTAGCTGTGGCGCCGGCGGCGCGGCGGACATCGTGGATACGGTGGACATCGCGGTCGGCGGAGCGCTCACCTATACCGTCCTCGGCACCGTCGACTCGGCGGCGACCGGGCAGTTGATCAACACCGTAACGATCGCCATGCCGGCCGGGTCGACCAACGTCGGCGACGCGAGCGCCACCGACATCGACACGCTCACGCCGGTCGCCAATCTGGCGGTGACCAAGACCGACGGCGTCACCGAGGCCGTGCCGGGGACCGCCACGGTGTACCTGATCACAGTGACCAACAGCGGACCCTCCGACGCCCCGGCGACCGAGGTCACGGACACCCTTCCGGCCGAGATCCTGTCGGCGACCTGGGCCTGCGAGGGAAATCTGGGCGGCAGCTGCGCCGCCTCGGGGTCCGGCGGCCTGGCCGCCGAGCTCGCCTCGCTGCCCGCCGGCGCCGAGGTCGTCTTCGCCCTCGCCGCGCTCATCGACCCGTCCGCGACCGGTCTTCTGGTCAACACGGCGAGCCTCCAGCCGGGCGCCGGGGTCACCGACCCGCTGCCGGGAGACGACAGCTCGACCGACACCGATCTCCTGGTGCCGGCGGCCGACCTCTCCCTGGTGAAGACCGTCGACGACCCGCTGGTCGAGATCGGCGATCCGATGCAGTTCACCCTGGCGGTGACCAACAACGGGCCGAGCACCGCCACCGGGCTCACCGTGATCGACCTCCTGCCGGGCGGCATGGTGGTCACGGGTGCGAGCGGCGCGGGCTGGCTCTGCACCCCGGCGGCCTCGTCGGTTTCCTGCACGCTCGCAGCCCTCGCTCCGGGAGCGACCTCTTCGATCCTGCTCGACGCCAACGCGCCGGCGACCGCCGGCAACTACGTCAACGGCGCGAATGTCCAGGCAGCGACCGCCGACGCCAACGCCGCCAACAACACCGGCACGGTCACGTTCGCGATCGTTGTCCTCGAACCCCCGACGGTGGCCTTCGTCGACACTGACGCCGGCACCGGCGACGCAGTGCTCGACGAGATGGAGACCGCGCTGGTCGAGATCGCCGAGATCACCGTCGGCTTCAGCGAAGAGCTGTTCGATCCGGCCGGCGACAGCGACCCGAACGACCCGAGCAATCCGGCGAGTTACCAGCTCGTCGCGGCCGGCCAGGACGGTCTGTTCGCCACTTCCGTCTGCGGAGCGGTGACGGGCGACGACGAGACAGTGGTGATCGACAGCGCGGCGTATGACGGTGGAGTCTCGGAGGCGACGCTCGGCCTCCAGGGCGGTGCGCCGCTCGCGGACGGGCTCTTCCGGCTCTTCGTCTGCGGCGCGGTCGAGGATCTCGACGGCAATCCGCTCGACGGCAACGGCGACGGCGCCCCGGGTGACGACTTCATCCGCCACTTCCGGGTGCGGATCGCCAACCCGATCGATCGGCCGCACTTCGACTTCGCGACCGATCTCGACGCCTGGACCCTGACCACGGGCGGGGCGCTGGACATTGTCCACGATCCGCTGGATGCCGACGGCTTCCCGCTGTCGGGCTCGGCCCGCCTGCAGAACCTGTCGGGTGCGACGACGCTCCGGCTCCTGCAGTGCATGCCGCTGCCTCCGGAGGACCTCTATGTCCTCTCCGGCGAGGCCCGGATCGCCGCTTCGTCCGGGTCCGAGGTGCGGGTCACTGCCCAGGCCGAGTACATCGTCGGTACCTGCGTCTCGCCGACGACGATCTTCAGCACCTTCCCGACCGCTCCGGTCGAGGGTGACACCGCCGGTCTCTGGCGCCGCTTCGCGCGGCCGCTCGGAACGCCTCCGGTGGGTGCCTCTTCGATCCGGGTCAGCTTCCTTGCTGTGAGCGTGCCGGGCGACGCCTACGACGTGCGGTTGGACAATCTGATGCTGATGCCGACGATCTTCGCGGACGGCTTCGAAACCAGCGACACGAGCCGGTGGAGCGCGGCCGTCCCATGAGACTAGCGAACCTGAGTGGATTTGCCGGAGAGCCGACGATGACCCTGACCGCCCGACGATTGCAGGCGTTGACGATGCTGCTGCTGGGAGTCGCTTGCGTGACACAGGCTCGCGCCGCCGTGACCGACGTCACGCAGACTTTCGTTCTCCAGCCGGGATGGAACTCGGTCTTCCTCGAGGTGCGGCCGGAGCCGAACGACACCGAGTCGGTCTTCGGCGGGCTACCGCTCGCCAGCGCCTGGACCTGGAATCCGGCCGGTCCCAAGGTCGAATTCATCGACGATCCGACGGAACAGATGGTGCCGAGCCAACAGTGGCTGGGATACTTCCCGCGACCGCGGCCGGAGTCGATCCTGACCAATCTCTTCGCTGTGCAGGCCAATCGCGCCTATCTCTTGAAGATCGACGGCAACGTGCCGGTGACCTGGACGGTGACCGGCACGCCGGAGGTCCAGAGCTACCGCTGGGCACCCGACAGCTTCAATCTGGTCGGCTTTCCGGTCGATCCGCAGCAGCAGCCAACCTTCGGCCAGTTTCTCGCGCCGTCGCCGGCGCACACCGGGCAGCCGATCTACCGCCTGGTCGCCGGGCAGTGGCAGGAGGTGACCAACCCTTTCAGTACCGCGATTCGCTCGGGCGAGGCCTACTGGGTTTACTCGAAGGGGCCGTCGGACTACAGCGGCCCCATCGCCATCGACCTCGAATCGGGCAAGACCGTCGATTTCGGTGGGGGGCGGGACAAATCGCGCCTGCGGCTGCGAAACCTCACCACGGCTCCGGTTTCGATCTCGCTTCGTCAGGTTCCGGGGTCGGCTCCCATCCCGCTGGCGATCTCCCTGTTCGATGAGGATTCGGGAGAGTTTGCCTGGCCGACGCTGCCCTCGAACTACGGACAGCCCGTTTTGCCGGAGGGGGAATGGCTGCTCGATCTCGCGCCCCGGCGAGCGGGCTTTACCGCGCCGGAGGTGGGCACGGTGATCGAGATCCGGGACGGCTTCGGCTTCCGGCGCCTGCTCGCGGTGACGGCCCGATCGACTTTCGCTCCGCCGGCGTTTCAAGCCCTTCGCGCGCAGGCCGGTGGCAACACCGCGCTGGCCATGACCGGCCCTGTGATCCATCCGTTCGCCGGTCTCTGGGTGGGAAGAGTGGCGGTGGTGCTCGTCAGCCAGGCGCAGACCGGCTCGGAGATTCCGACTCCGACCGGCGCGCCGTTCACCTACCGCCTGATGATTCACGTCGACTCGAACGGTACCGCGCGCCTCCTGAAGGAGGTCATTCAGCTCTGGAAAGATGGGACTCGTATACCCGATCCTGAGAACCCAGGACTCTTCCTGATCGACGAGCCGGGACATTTCGTGCTGCTGACGGACGACAGTCTCATCCAGAACTACAGCGGCGCAGTCCTCCGCGACGGTGAGCCGGTAGGCTATCGCGTGAGCACGACCGCCTACGACTTCGAGCCGCAATCGCTGGTCATGTCGGGTTCCTTCTCGCCCACGGGCACCCTGGAGGCGTCGATCACTCTCGACGCCGAGGCGCCGACCAATCCGTTCCGGCACAAGTACCACCCGGACCACAACAACCGCAACGAGCTCTACACGCTGTTTCTCGAGGAGGCCTATCCGGTGTCGCGGGAGATGACCTTCACCTTTTCCCCCACCGACCCCGGCGGCGGTTCCGACGCGAGCTACGGATCGAACCTGCTCGGCGGCAGCTACCGGGAACGCCTCGGTGGCCTGCATCGCAACGACATCGTCGTGGAGGGGCTGTTCCTCCTCAGTCGCATCTCGGCCTCTCCGGACCTGAACCAGTGAAGGGTCATCGAGAAAAGTCGGTCAAAATTTCGTGGATTGGCATCTGGAGGCTGGGCTCATGACTGTTGCGAACCGTTCCCGCGCACTCGTCGCAAGGCTCGCTTGCGCTCTCGCGATGGCCGCATCGGCTCCTGAAGTCTTCGCGCTCTGGCCCGCCAGCGGCGGCGGCCCCTTGAACGACTCGGCTTTCGCGACCGTGACCGACCAGAGCGGCAACATCTACGTCGCCGGCGAGTTCCGCGGTGTCGCCAATTTCGGGGGGACGGACTACTCGGCGGAGGGGCTGTCGGACCTCTTCGTGGCCAAGTACTCTCCGGACGGAGCGTTGATCTACGTGCGCACCGCCGGTGGCCCCTCGGTCGACCGCGCCACGGCGCTCGCCGTGGACGCCGCCCAGAACGTCTACCTGACCGGCTACTTCACGACCTCGGCGGGGTTCAAGAACCTGCCGTCGAGCGGCGTCGCCACGGTCAACCTCCCGGACCCCGGCAATGACGAGGATTTCGATCGGCACGAGTGGTTCATCGCGCGCCTGGCGCCCAACGGGGATTGGTCCTGGGCGCGCCAGATCGGTGGCCCAGGACAGGACGAGGGCTACGGCATCGCGATCGCGCCGGGCGTCGAGGATCCGAACAATCCGATCGCCGACGGCGTGATCGCCGTCGGTCGCACGAGCTGTGCGCACCTCTTCGAAAGCGACGGCGACATCTCTCCCATCGGCTCGCTCTCCTGCGGCAGATCCTCCGGTGTCGCGGTGCGGCTCGACACGGCGGGCAACTGGGTCTGGGCCCTCGAGGCCGGACAGGCCAACGCCAGCGAATGGCTGACCGGCGTCGCGATCGACGCCAACGGCCTGGTCTACGTCTCGGGTCTCTACCAGGAGACGACGAGCATCGCCACCGGGCCGCCGACCGCCCTGCCGTTCACCGGCGTCGCCGCCGGCGGGACGCTCGAGTTCTGGCAGAAGCGCGACTTCGAGAGCGCCGGCACCTGCTGGGACTCCGGCGTGCTCGAGTACAGCAGCGATGCGGTGAACTGGTACGACATCCTCTCCGGCGAGGGCGACAACGATCCGTCCACGTCGACGGGCAATCCGGCGCGGTTCACGGCCAACGGCTACAACGGCGCCACTGTGCCCAGCGGCAATCCACTCAGCGGCCGTCAGGCCTGGTGCCACCCGAACGGCGGCTATCTCAAGACGACCGTCAATCTCGCCGACTTCTCCAGCCAGAGCGTGCGTTTCCGCTGGCGCTTCGGTTCCGACGCCAGCGTCGGACACATCGGCTGGAAGATCGATGACGTGAAGATTCTCGACGGCGGCTCGAACGTTCTGTTTGCGGACGACATCGAGTCCGGTCCCGGCAAGTGGTCGGTCTCTTCGCCGACGCCTACCTCATCCCCCTGGGCGACGTCCACGGGCGATCCTCACGCGGGCTCGACTTCCTGGTTCCTGCCCGACCCGCCGCTGGTTTCCGACCATCGCCTGCAGATGCTGAATGCGGTGGCGTTGCCGGAGGGCAAACCCTCCTACTTCGTCGCCAAGATCGGTGGCACCGAGGTCAATTCCCCGTTCTGGCAGTGGGCGACTCCGATGGGGCAGGGGATCTCGATCGGCGGCATCGCTGTCAACGACGCCGGCAAGCTCTTCGTCGCCGGAACGTCGGAGAACGCTCCGTCGACTTTCGGGGGCCAATCGCTCGCCACCAACGGCGCCTTTCTCGCGCGCCTGCAGGACAACGGCGGCAGCTTCACCTGGGACTGGGTGCGTGGCGCGACGGGAGGACAGGGCAGGGCGGTGGCGGTGGCCGCGGACGGCGATGCCTTCCTGTTCGGTCAGTACGCGTCGAACACCACGACATTCGACCCGGTTCAGACCCTTGCGGAAGACGACACCTCGACCACCGGTCCGGTGACCCTCCCGACGTTCGGCGGAGCCCGGGATCTCTTCGTGGCGCGGATCGCCTCCGCCGGCTCGAAGTGGCGTTGGGTGCAGACCGCCCATCCGGCAGGAGGCACCGAGACGGCCAGCGGCATCGCCGCGGGGACCAACGATCAGCTCTACGTCGTGGGCGACTTCGACGACGAGACGACCTTCGGCGAGGTGATCCTCGCGCCGCAGGGCGGCAGTGATGTCTTCATCGCCAACCTCGGGGCCCGGACCGGTGAGTGGTTCGAGGTCGACTTCCAGAACTGGATCGTCGGCCAGGAGGTTTTGCCGCCCGCCGGTGTCGGTTGTCTGACCGATCCGGTGGCAGCGATCCCCGACATCGTCATCGCCGGCGGCGGGCAGGCGCTGCAGAACTACTTCTACTGGAGTCCACCCGGAAGCCATCCTGGAGACGGCAACGGACATCTCTATGCCGTGCAGCCGGTCGACGCGGAGATCAAGTGGAAGGTAACCTGCACGCTCACCGATTCGGCAAGGATCATCCAGACCGGGCGGAGCTCGTGGCCGCGCCACTCGGGTAGCGGTGAGCTGTTCTACTGTGGCGACGCCGTGGTGCCGCCTGCCGTGGCCCCGGGCTCCTGCATCCAGGCCCATATCGCGGGGGCTCCGGTCGAGATCGAACCGGCGGGCAGCGGCATCGCCTACGCGGCCCAGGTGACGCTCTCCCTTCCCGAGCGCAGCACCGATGCCACGGTGACGGTCGGCGGCGAGTTCCAGTCGCGCTTCACGGCGACCGTGCCGGGATACAGCGTGATTCTGTACACCGGCTTCCCGCCGTCGCGGGATCTCCAGTCCCACCCGCCGATCATCCAGATCATCCGATCGCTGCCGTACGACACCGGAATCTCCGTCAACGGATCGCCGGTCTTCACCGACGCCGTGTCCTGCAGGATCGGGGAGGAGATCTTCGAGCCGACGCATGCGGACCATGGCGGCAAGAACGGCTTCGTCGTCTTCGATCGCGCCTACTTCGACGGCGACGGGCCGGACCGTGCCTACGACCGCGCCACCCGGCTCGGCCAGATCGTGCCGGTGAACCAGGTGCCGGTCGACTCGAACGGCCTGGATCTGATGGCCGTGGCCTGGTACCAGAAGGACGCCCGGGACGTCGCCTGGCCGGCGAGGTCCAAGCGCTACGACTGCCGCTGGCCGGCGAACCCGGACAAGATCATCATCGCCAGCGAGCTGGGCTCCGAAGTCCTCGGACAGACGCCGCTCAATCCGCTGGTTTTCACCGGCATGCGGATCTACAACCAGCCGAATCGGGCGAAGTCGGGGTTCAATCCGAACGACGAGCACGCGATCTTCGCGCCGGCCAATTCGTCGAGCGGTTTCAATGCCCTGTACGCCATCCGAAGCGACTTCTCCGAGGTCGAGCGCAACAAGACCTCGAAGCCCTACAGCATCCTCAAGTACATCCGGCCCGACAACGGGAAGTGGGCCTATCGCATCTACCAGGTGGCGGCGACGGGCGCCGGCTACGAGTCGTTCCAGTATCCGGGAACGGCCGGCAACGCAGTCTTCGCGCCCTATCCGGTTCGCCTGCTCGGCAACTGCCCTCAGAACGAAGCGACAGGCACCCCGGCGTTCAAGGACTACAAGAACCAGGTCTGGGCGAAGTCTGCCGGCACCATGATCGGCGAGTACTGGTATCCCCTGCAGCCGGTCTTCTACTACGACCGCGACGCCAACGGGGCCGCCGACACACAGACGCCCGACTGCGTCTCCTGGCTCGGCGGGATTGCCGACGATCCGGTGGATGTGACCTACAACATCGTCTGGCCGACGAACGCTCCGGTCCTGCTGGTGGGCGAGACGCTCCTGGGCTCGAAGCGCGGACTGCCCGAGATCGCCGCGCAGGCGGCGGTCGAGATCGTGTTCGACGAGAAGCAGCAGCGGACGCTGGACAACCTCGAGTACGACCCGACCAAGTCACTCGTCCGCCTCATCGATCCGCTCGAGCAGCGCTTCGTCTATCTGAATGCCATTCCGGACAGCGTAGCGACGGATATCGATCCGGCCACCGGCAAGCTCATTCCGTACGCAAACTCCGAAGGCACGATCCAGCTGCCGGCGACGATCGTGGACCGGATCTCCTACGACCCGCTCAACCGAAAGCTCATCTTCGAGGGCATCCTCGACGAGAGCGGCGCGGGCGATCCGTTCCTGCTCCTGAACGTCCTGACCGAGACCGAGCGCCAGCGCCTGAAGCAGATCGACGGCGGCGACGGGACGGAACAGGCCGATTACGACAACGGCTGCGACGCGCTGAGCGTCAACTGCACCTGGGATCAGGCGATCGAGAGCCTCTATCGGCTCTCCCGCAATCCGAAGCGTCTCGACTTCGATCTCGACGAGGAGCGGTGCCACCTCGAGCTCGAAATCGACCCGACGACGTCCCTGCCGGTCTTCCGGCTCGTCTGTGCCTTCGAGCGCGACGGCGAGCCCGACAACGGTCTCCTGCTGGGGCTTCAGGACGAGGACGACGATGGCGTTCCCGAGCCGCTCCAGGTCGTCGGCTTCACTCCGGCGCTCACCGCCGGGTTCGCGCAGGGTACCGGCTACGTGACGCTGGCGTTCAACAACGACATCACGCTCAGTCCGCTGCCGGTGAGTCTGAACGTCATCCGCGTCGAGTGTCTGCAGATTCCGCCCGACATCGAGAGCACCTATCAGGGTCAGATCAACGTGCTGCCGCCGGCCAACCTCTTTGCCGAGTCGCTGACCCTGCGCCACAGCGGCGACTTCGCCGGCAACGTCGACGGCATCGAGTTCGAATGGTTCATCCATCCCGACGAGGGGGGGTTGCCGCCGTCGCCGCTGCCGGACCCCGACAACGGGCAACTCCACGGCTGGCTGCAGTTCACCAGCATTCCGAACCCGGTGGGGGCGATCGACATCACAATCGAGGGCGCCAACATCCAGACTCTCTCGGACAACTGGATCGTGGCCCGCTACCGCTATGTCGAGCCGCCGATGGATGCCGGCCCCGACCTCATCGACGGCACGAGCGACGACGCCGCGCTCTGCGGCGGCACCTGGAGCGTTTTCGCCGGCCAGCCCGGCGGGACGGCTCTCGATCCGCGCGCCCAGCTCGCCGAGGGCTGGATCAAGCGGGTCGTGCGCGCACTGAATCCGTTCGAGGCGCGGGTGCAGGACTTCCACGCCGCGGAGACCAACACCTACTCGAGCATGCTCTATCAGTTGGGCGAGCGCTACGAGGGGGACATCGCCTTCAATCCGGACGCCGGAAACCTCAACAGCATCGGGCTGATCGAGGCCTATACGACGGTGCTGAACCGCGGCAAGAACCTGTCGATCGACGGCACGCCGCCGATCGACTACGCGCCCGCGAACCAAGCGCTGCTCCTCGTCGCGGCGCGGATCGCCGACTTCTACACTCTGCTCGGCAACGAGGCCTACGCCGACGCCCAGGATCCGATGATCGGGTTCGGCACCGGCAGCGGCATCTACGGCACGCTGGCACCGACGATCTTCGCCTTCCAGAACCAGCTCGATTCGTTGCTCGCGGAAGAGCTCGCCCTGCTGCGCGGACGAGACAATACGAACACGAACACCTCGGCACGGCCGGTCTACAACCGGCTCTACTGGAACTTCACCTCGGGCGACGGCGAGTTCGCCTACGCCCTGGCCTACAACATCACCGACCAGGATCTCGACGGCAACTTGAACGAGTTCGACGCGCGGATTCTCTACCCTCAGGGCCATGGCGACGCCTGGGGGCACTATCTGACGGCGATGACCACTTACTACGGCCTGCTGCGCCATCCGTTCTACACCTGGCTACCGCGGCCGGAGGCGGTGAGCGTCGCCGGAGTTCCGATCCAGGTCGACTTCCTCGACGAGCGCAAGTTCGCCCGGGCGGCGGCGATGAAGGCGCGTGCCGGCGCCGAGATCGTCAACCTCACCTATCGCTCGAGCTACGTCGAAGATCCGGCGGGGCAGTGGCAGGGCTACAAGGACACCGATCCCGATCGTGCCTGGGGCCTCTCCGAATGGTCCAAGCGCGCCGGGCAGGGGGCCTACTTCGACTGGGTGGTCGGCAATGCGATCCTGCCCGCCGAGGATCCGGATCCGGCACATGTCGGCATCCAGAAGGTGGATCGCAAGACGGTCAAGGAGCTGGCCGAGATTCTCACCCAGGCGCAGAGCATTCAGTTGAAGGTGGACGAGGCCGATCGCGGGTTGAATCCTCTCGGGCTCGCCAAGGGCGTGGTGCCGTTCGACATCGATCCGACCTTCCTCGACGTCGGATCGAACGTCCAGGGCCAGACCCACTTCGAGCAGGTATTCAAACGGGCCGAGAAGGCGTTCGGCAATGCCGTCTCGACCTTCAATCATGCCAACCTCCTCACCGAGCTCATCCGGCGCACACAGGACTCGTCGGACTCGATCTACTCGAACAACTACGATCAGGAGATCGACTACAAGAACCGGTTGATCGAGATCTACGGTTACCCGTACGACGCCGACATCGGACCGGGGGGCACCTATCCGACGAACTACGACGGGCCCGACATTTATCACTACATGTACGTGGACCAGTCGGACCTGACCGGCTCTCCGGGCGCCGAGGCGCAGGTCTTCACCGTGGCCTTCCCGTCCCTCCCGGCGGGCATCGGCTTCTTCGACTTCGACCCCAGCGACGAGGACGAAGAGGCGGAATGCACCTTCGCCGTGGACTCGGACGACTGTTCGCTCGCTTCCGAGCCCGCGACGACGATGAATGTGTCGTTCAGCTACGCCGTGCCGAATCGGTCGAACGCGACAGCTGGCGCCCCGGACGTCGCCGACTCCTTCTTCCTGGTCAAGCCCCCCGATTGGGGAAGCTCGCAGCGGCGCGCTCCGGGGAACCTCCAGGGCAAGCTATCGGACCTGCTGCTGGCGATGAACAGCTACCAGCAGGCGATCGGCGAGTACGACAATCTGATCGCCGACATCCAGGACGCGATCGACCTGCTCGAGACGCAGTACGACGTCAAGGCCGAGGAGATCAACATCAAGAACGGCGCCCGCGGCGAGCTGCAGGCCCTCACGGCCCTCGTCGAGACCTTCAAGTCGGCGAATATCGTGCTGCGCCGGATCGCGGACACCACCGAGAAGGCGTTCAAGACCAGCTCGAAGTGCATTCCGGACAGCTTCGTCGCCGGCTTGGCGGCCGGCGGCGATATCTTCTCCGGCGCAGACTGCGCCATCGCCGGAGTGGGTGGCGTCGTCGCCATCGGGCTCAACATCGGCGCCGACGCGCTCGAGATCGTGCAGAACGCGATGGATGCTGCCAAGGAGGACGTCGAGCAGCAGGCGTCGATCGAGGTCGATATCCTGGGCGCCAACTTCGAGATCCTCCAGGCCTCGAAGGAGCTCGAGAAGCTGATCCGCGACGAGCCGTTGAAGCGACTCGCGGCCTTCGCCGTACGCGAGCAGGTCGATGCCGCGCGTGGCAACTACCAGATCGAGCTCGCGAACGGCCAACGCACGATCTCCGAGATGATTCAGTTCCGCAAGAACTCGGCGGCCGACATCCAGAGCTACCGCTACCGCGACATGGCGTTCCGCATCTTCCGCAACGACGCATTGCAGAAGTACCGGGCGCAGTTCGATCTCGCGGCGCGCTATGCGTACCTCGCGGCGACCGCCTACGACTACGAGACCAACCTGCTCGGCGCGGACAACGCTTCGGGCCGGGAGTTCCTCACCCAGATCGTCCGTGAACGGAGCCTCGGTCAGATCATCGACGGAGTACCGGTGCCCGGTTCGCGCGGCCTCGCCGGGCCGATGGGGCAGATGGCGCAGAACTTCGACGTGCTGAAGAGCCAGTTGGGCTTCAACAACCCGCAGATCGAGACCAACCGGTTCTCGCTCCGACGGGAGGCCTTCCGCCTGCTCGAAGATTCGGACGAAGAGTGGGCCGACAAGCTCGAGAACGAGTTCCGGGTCGACGATCTCTGGCAGATCCCGGAGTTCCGGCGCTTCTGCAAGCCGTTCGCGCCGGAGAGCGCCGGACCGCAGCCGGGCTTGGTCATTCCGTTCGAGACCACGGTCACCTTCGGTCTCAACTTCTTCGGCTGGCCGCTGGGTCCGGGGGACAGCGCCTACGACCCGTCGCACTTCAGCACCCGGATCCGGCAGGTCGGCAGCTGGTTCACCAACTACAGCGGGCTGCCGCTCTCGAATACGCCGCGGGTCTACGTGGTGCCGGTCGGCGCCGACGTCCTGCGGTCGCCGAGCGACGATCTCTTCGCCACCCGCGAGTGGCGGGTCGTCGATCAGGTGATTCCGGTGCCGTTCCCGCTGGGCGCGAACGACCTCGACAATCCGACCTGGATTCCTTCCAACGACACGCTCTCCGACAGCTTCGCGAAGATCCGCCGGGTAGGGGCCTTCCGTGCGTACCACACGGACGGCATTGCTCCGGTGAATCCCGCCGAGCTCTCGACCGACAGCAGGCTCATCGGCCGGTCGGTCTGGAACAGCCAGTGGCTGATGATCATTCCGGGCGGCACGCTGCTCAACGATCCGGAGACCGGCCTCGACACCTTCATCCACGGCCAACTCGTTCCCGGCGGTACCGGCGAGCGGGACGGCAACGGCGTGAAGGACATTCAGCTCTTCTTCTCTACCTATGCGTACACGGGAAACTGAGGACGCCATGCGAACCGTCAACCGCTCACGTGCAGGCCGTCTCCTCCTGCTCCCCCTGACAGCGTCCCTGCTGCTGTCGGGAACGGCGTCCGCCAGGCTCCCGGAGCCGAACCATGTCTTCTACGGCACGGCGCTGCGCAACGGCGTCGCCCTTACGGAGGGCGCCGTGGCGGTCAGGCTCGAAGCGAGCCCCGTCGACCTGGCGTCGTACGTCCTGGGCTCGGACCCGAAGGTCGGGGACCGCTACGTCCTGCGCGTGCCGATCGACGCGGTCGACCCGCGCGAACCGGGCATGGCCCGGCCCGGCGACGCCGTGCAGTTCTTCGTCGACGGGGTGCCGGCAGGATCGGCGACCGTGGGCGAGCGCGGCGAGGTGCAGATGCTCGACGTCGATCCGGCCGAGGGTGGACTTCCGACCCTGTCGATCGGCGACATCTCCCTCTACGAGGGCAACGCCGGGACGACCGCCTTCAACTTCACGGTGACCCTGTCGGCGGCGATCGGCGCCGACGTGACCTTCAACTGGGGTACCGCGGTGGGCACCGCGACCTCGGGAATCGACTACGTCGGCGTCCCGGCGACGACGGTCGGGACCGTACAGGCCGGCAATACCACCGCCGTACTCACGGTCACCGTCAACGGCGAGACCTTCCAGGAGGACAACGAGACCTTCCTCGTCAACCTGTCGAACGTCAGCGCCAATGCGACGATCTTCGATGGCCAGGCGGTCGGTACCATCCTCGACGACGACCGGCCGCCGGCGATCTCGATCGCCGACGTCCAGGTGCTCGAGGGCGACGCCGGGAACGTCGCGGCCGTCTTTCAGCTCACCACGACCCGGCCGATCGCGCAGGCGGTGACAGTCAACTTCGCGACCGCGAACAACACCGCGACGACGGCCAACAACGACTACCAGAGCGCGGTCGGGGTCGCGACCTTCCTGCCCAACACGACCGCCACGACGGTCACGGTGCAGGTGGTCGGCGACAACGTCAACGAGGAGGACGAGAGCTTCTTCGTCAATCTCTCCGGTGCGAGCGTCAACGCGACGATCGCCGACAGCCAGGCGGGCGGCACGATCTACGACGACGACGGTTTCCTGACCTTCATCGAAGCCGAGAGCCTCGCCCTGATCGAAGCGCTCTACGGCGTCTCCGGTCTCGCGGTGAGCCCCGACGGCGCGCATCTCTACGCCACCGGCCAGTTCGACGACGCGATCTCGGTCTTTTCGCGCAACTCGACGAACGGCGCGCTGACCTTCGTCGAGGTGCTGCGCGACGGCGACGTCCAGGGTGCGGCGACCATCGACGGTCTCGACGGCGCGGAGTCGGTCGCGGTCTCCCCGGACGGAGCGCACGTCTACACCGCGGGCTTCAACGACGGCGCGGTCGCGGTCTTCGCCCGCACGCCGGCGACCGGCCAGCTGACCTATGTCGAGACCCACAAGGACCTCTCCCTCGGCGGCACGGCCTCCGGCCTGCTCGGCGCGTCGTCGATCGCGATGAGCGCCGACGGCGGATCGCTCTACGTCGCGAGCTTCACCAGCGACGCCGTGGCGCACTTCCAGCGCGACACGGTGGTGGCGAGCCCGACCTACGGCGCCCTCACCTTCCAGACCGCCGTCATCGACAACGCGCCGGGCGTGAACGGCCTCGACGGCGCCACGTCCGTCCGGCTGTCTCCGAACGGCGATCACCTCTATGTCGCGAGCTCGGTGGAGAAGGCCATCGCGGTCTTCAGCCGCGACGGCGGCACCGGCGCCTTGACCTGGGTGGAGGCCAAGTTCGACGGCCAGGGAGGCGCCAACGGTCTGGACGGTGTCAACGGACTCGCGCTCTCGGTGGACGGCCAGAACCTCTACGCCACCGGCGCCGCCGAGGATGCCTTGGCGGTCTTCGGGCGCGACGACTCGACGGGGGCTCTCACCTTCCGCAACATGCTCGTCGACGGCGTGGACGGCATCGACGGCCTCGATGGCGTGTCGAGCGTGCAGGTCTCCTTCGACGGCCGTTATGTCTTCGCCGGCGGTTATCTCGACGATTCCCTGGACGTCTTCGGCCGCGACGCGGCGACCGGCGACCTCACCCTCCTCGAACGGCACCGCAACGGCTTCAGCGGCGAGACGGGTCTCGCGCGGGTGATCGAGCTCGCGGTCAGCGCCGACGACCAGCACATCTACGGCGCCGGTCAGAACGACGACGCGATCGCGGTCTTCATGCGCGACGCCATCGCGCCGCTCGGACCGAGCTCGCTCGGCAGCCCGAGCCACACCGTGAGCCTGTTCTCGAACGATCCGACGGTGGATATCGCGTGGTCGGGAGCGGTGGACAACCCGGGCGGCAGCGGCCTCGCCGGGTACTCGATCGTTTTCGACAACCTGGCGCTGACCAATCCGGACGGCACGATCGAGGTGCCGCAGACCGCGGCATCGGCCTACGGCGCGACCAGCCCGCCGTTGCCGGACGGAACCTCCTTCTGGTTCCATCTGCGCGCCTGCGACCTCGCCGGGAACTGCTCGCTGACCCAGCATCTCGGGCCGTTCTTCATCGACTCGACGGCACCCGGGAATCCGGCCGCGGTCCTCTCCACGAGCCATGCGCTGGATCCGGTTCTGAACACCGACCGGACGATCGACATGTCCTGGTCGGCGGCGAGCGATAACCTGAGCCTGGTGGACGGCTACTCGTTCTTCTTCGACAACAGCGCCTCCGGAACCTGTGACCCGGTGAAGGACGTGGAAGAGACGACGCTCTCGACGACCAGCGCGACGTTCGACGACGGCACCTGGTACTTCCATCTCTGCACCCGGGACAACGCCGGCAACTGGAGCGTTGCGGCGCATGCCGGCCCCTACATCATCGAAGCGGCGCCGCCGCGGGTGGTCGCGGTCGAGACCGTGGCCGACACCGCCGATGGCCTGCTCTCCGCCGGCGAGACGCTGGTGACGCCGATCACCCAGATCGTCGTCACCTTCAGCGAGCCGGTGGCGGACCCGTTGGGCGACAGCGATCCGGACGACGTCACCAATCCGGCGAACTTCCAGCTCATCCGGCCCGGCGTCGACGGCACCTTCCAGACCACGAGCTGCGTGGCGGTGGGCGGCGACGACGTGAAGAGCCAGCCGGGCTCGGTGGTCTATCTCGAGGCCAGCCGCACGGCGATCGCGAACTACGACAGCAACGTCTCGCTGCCGGCGTCGCCCTACCGGCTCCTCGTCTGCGGTTCGACCTCGATCGTCGACGACAACGCCGGCAACGCGCTCGACGGCGACAGCAACGGGACCGGAGGCGACGACCTGGTCCTGCCGTTCGAAGTTTTGTCGTCGGATCTCCTGCGCAATCCGAACTTCGACAGCTCGATCAATCTCTGGAGCACCCTGCCGGCGACCCCCGGGGTCGTCCGGTTCGATGCCGAGGACAGCGACGCCTGGGCGGTTTCGGGCTCGGTGCTGATGGAGTTCGTGGCCGGCACTCCGGTCTACGGCGTCTCGCAGTGCGTCCCGGTCGTGGACACCTCCGACTACGTGTTCGGCGGGCTCGTCCTCACCGTCAGCCCCTCGGCCGTCGATCCGGAGACGTTCGGCCAGGTGCAGTACTTCGGCTCGACGAACTGCACCACGACGGTTCTCGGCAGCGAGGTTTTCGGCGGGATCGTGGCCGGTGACACCGCCGGTCTCTGGACGGAGCTGCCGGAGTCGATCCACACGCCGCCGGCCGGCGCCCGGTCGGCCTACGTCTCGTTCCTCGCCGACGCCGGCGCGGCGCCCTCCTTCGCCACCAGCTTCGACACGCTCTACTTCCGGGTCGAGGTCGGTTCGCTGTTCGCGGACGGTTTCGAGTCGGGCGATTCGACCCTGTGGTCGGCGACGGTTCCGTAAGGGGGAACAGGGGAGGAGTGGAGGAGCTCCGGGCCGGAAAGGCCGGAGCTCCCCGCACGGTGGCCTTCGGGTTTCTCGATCTCGGCGAGGGCGGCGCGCAGCGCCTGACCCTCGCGACCTGCGGTGCTTTGCGCCGCGATCTTTTTCGGCCGGTGATCCTCTGCGCCCGCGGTGACGGTTCGCTGGTCGATGCCGCGCTCGCTCTCGGACTGCCGCTGCGGGCGCTCGGCAGGCTCCGGCGCCCGTTCGACTTTTCGGCGCTGGCGCTGCTCGCCGAGGAGTTGCGGTCGCTCCGGACCGACATCCTGCACGTGCCGCTCTACAGCCGGGCAAGCCCCTATCTTCGCCTCGCCGCCCGTCTCGCCGGGGTTCCCCTGGTGGTCGCCCACGACTGGTCGGTACCCCGTCCGCTCTCCCGGGTGCGGCGCGGAGTGGACCGGCTCCTGCGGCGGAAGACCCGCTTCATCGCCGCTTCGCGGGCGCAAGAGCGCGAGCTGCTGCGAACGGGCGTGCCTGCGGCGGCGATCGCCGTGGTGCATGCCGGGATCGAGGTCGAGCGTTTCGAAGCCGGCGACCGGCGCGCCGTGCGCTCCGCCCTGGGGCTCGAGGCGGAGTGCCCGGTGGCGCTCGTGCCGGCGCGTCTCGCGGCGGCCAAAGGGCATGACGACCTGATCTCGGCACTGCCCGGCGTCCTTTCGCGCGAACCCCGACTGATCGTGCTCTTCGCGGGCGACGGGCCGCTCGCCGGCGCGCTCGCCGACCGGCTCCGGAGCGAAGGGCTGGCAGGCAGCGTGCGTCTCCTCGGACACTCGGAGGCGATGCCCGATCTCTACGCCGCGGCCGACTTCGTCGTCCTGCCGTCGCGCGTCGAGGGGTTGCCCTCGGTCTTGCTCGAGGCCTATGCGGCCCGCCGGGCCGTCGTGGCGACAGCAGCCGGCGGCGTGCCGGAAGCGCTCACCGACGGCTGCGAAGGCCGTCTCGTGCCGGTGGGGGAGATCGCCGCGCTCTCCGCCGCGGTCGCCGGGCTCGCCGCCGATCCCGAGCGGCGGGCGGCGATGGCGGAGCGCGGCCGCGCGCGAGTCGAACGCGACTTCCGGCTGGCCGGCGCGACGCGGCGCCTCGAAGCGGCCTACGAGCTCTGGTTGTCCTCCGCCCCTCGGCAGCTCGACCGCGCGTGCTGAGCCGCAAGATCCTGCACGTCCGCAGCAGCCGCAGCCTGGCCGGTCCCGAGCGCCATCTGCTCGAGCTTTTGCCGGGCCTCGGCGCCCACGGCTTCGCGACCGAGGTGGCGCTGCTCTATCGCCGCCAGCCCGGCGACCCGGAAGAGCATCCGCTGCTCGCACGGCTGGCGGAAGCGGGGATTGCGGGATCCCAGATCCCCGATCCCGGGCGGATGGGTCTCGCGGCGCGGCGCGCGCTCGGCGCGCGATTGCGGCGCGGCGATCTGGCGGCGCTGCACGGACACGATCCGAAATCGGACTGGGTGATCGGCGGCGCGGTGCGCGCCTCCGGCCGGGATCTCCCCGGCGGCCCGATCCGCCGCCTGGCGACGCTCCACCTCTACACGCGCGCGACGCTGGCGCTGCGCCTCCATCGCCGAATCGACCTGCGGCTCCTGCGGAGCTTCGACGGAGTCATCGCGGTGACGGCGGGGCTCGCGGCCGAGCTCGAGCAGAGCGTCGAGCGGCGGGCTGTCGCCGGCGGCAGGCGCCGGGTCGCCCGGCGCGTGATCCCCAACGGCATCGACGCCGCGGACCTTCGTGCCCGCTCCGCAGCCGATCTGCCCGCGGTGCGCGCCGCGCTCGCCGCGAGGAGCGACCAGCAGGGCGAAGGCCGCGCACCGCTGCTCATCGCGGGCGGGCGCCTCACCCGCCAGAAGGGTCTCGATCTCCTGCTGGAGGCGCTGCCGGCGGCCGTCGCCCGGCACCCGGGCCTCGTCCTGTGGATCGCGGGGGAGGGGCCGGAGCGGCCGGCGCTCGCCGCCCAGGCCGCCCGGCTGGGCCTGGCGAGCCGGGTGCGTTTCCTCGGCGAGCGCGGCGATCTCGCCGCCCTTTTCTCCGCCGCCGACGCCTTCGTGTTGCCGTCGCGCAGCGAAGGCTCGCCGTACGTTCTGCTCGAGGCCATGGCTCTGGGGCTGCCGGTCGTCGCCGCCGCGGTCGGCGGCGTCACCACGATGCTCGCCGACGGTGACCGCGGCCTTCTGGTGCGCGCCGGCGAACCGCGAGAGCTTGCCGGCGCCCTCCTGCGGCTGCTGGAGAACCCGGACGACGCGCGACGCCAGGCGGAGGCCGCGCGCCAGGCGATCGCCGGCCCGCTCTCGGCCGCCTGCATGGTGGAGGCGACCGCCGCTTTTTACGCCGAGGTCCTGGGTTGAGGAGCCGCGGTTGCGCGTCGTAATGATCGATCCGGGGGCCTTCACGCCGTTCTACGACGACGCCCTCTGTCGCGGGCTCGCCGCCGAGGGCTGCGATGTCGAGCTGGTCACGGCGCCGTTCGCCTACCACCCCTGGCCGGCAGCGAGAGGGTATTCGCGCCGCGAGGTGTTCGCCGGTGGCGCCGGCGGCGCCGGCGCGGGGCGCGCGGGACTGCGCCTCTACCGGCGCCTGCGGCGGGCGATCACCTACCCGCTGGCCTGGCGAAGACTCGCCGCCGAGCTCGCCCGGCGCCCGCCGGAGGTCGTTCATCTGCAGTGGTCGCTCCTGCCGGCGGTGGAGCGCCGCGCCCTGCAGCAGCTGCGCGCCGCCGGTGTGCGGGTGGTGCAGACGGTGCACAACGCCCGGCCGCACGGCGGTGAGCCGAAGCCGCTTCCGGCCGGAGGCCGGTTGCGCAGCGAGGCCGATGCGCTGGTCCTGCTGTCGGAGGCGGGGCGCGCGGAGCTCGTCGCGGACCGGCCGGAGCTCGCATCGCGGATGCGGCTCCTCCGGGTGATCCCGCCGGGTATCGGAGAGGGGGATGTCGGCGATGAGGGCGGTACCGGCAGGATGGGCGGGATGGGCAGGATGGGCGGGGGGGAGGGCCTCGACCGTGCCGCCGCCCGCCGCCGGTTGGGGCTCGAGGTGGATTCACCCCTGGCGCTCTTCCTCGGCCTCATCCGGCCCTACAAGGGGGTCGACCTCCTGCTGGAGGCCTTCGCCACCACCCTCCGTGACCTGCCTGCGGCCCGGCTCGTCGTCGCCGGCCTGCCGCGCCCTTCGTTTCGTCCCTACGCGCGCCAGATCGACCGTCTCGGGCTGGGCGAGCGCGTGCGGACCGATTTGCGCTACCTTCCGCAGTCGGTGATGCACGACTATCTCGCAGCGGCCGATCTCGTGGTCTTGCCCTATCGCGACGCTTCGCAGAGCGCCGTGCTCGGCGCGGCGCTCGCCGCCGGCCGGCCGGTCGTCGCCAGCGCGACCGGCGGACTCCCGGAGATGCTCACCGAAGGCGCCACGGAGATGCTCGTTCCGGCGGGCGATGTCGTGGCGCTCGCGGGCGCCATGACGCGCCTGCTCACCGACCGCGAGCGCGCCGGGGAGCTCGGCCGCCGCGCCGGCAACTCGGCGCGACGGCGTTTTTCCTGGTCGCGGTCGGCGGCCGCCACCGCGGCGCTCTATCGCGAGCTCTCGCGGCCGGCCTCCGGCCACTCCGGAACGGAACCGGCATGACGACCGCGCCGGGGGAGGCGAGCGGGAGTCCGGAGCCGCCCTTCGTGACCGTCGTCATTCCCGTGCGCAACGAGGCGAGGTCGATCGCCGAATGCCTCCGTGCCGTGGGGGCGCAGGACTATCCGCCAGAGCGCTTCGAGGTCTTCGTCGTCGACGGTGGCTCGCACGACGGCTCGCGCGAGATCGTGGAACGCACGGCCGGCGCCGACGCGCGCTTCCGCCGTCTCGACAATCCCGGAGGGCTGGTGCCGGCGGCGCTGAACCGCGGCCTCCGCGCCGCGCGCGGCGACATCTTCCTGCGCATCGACGCCCACACGATCGTGGCCCCCGACTACGTGCGGCGCTGCGTCGAACGGCTGCTCGCCTCCGGCGCCGAGAATGTGGGTGGGCCGATGTCTCCCCAGGGGAGAACTCTGCTCGGCGAGGGCATCGCCGCGGCGATGCACTGTCGCTTCGGCGTCGGCCCGGCCCGCTTTCGCTATGCCCGCGAGGTCGAGGAGGTCGACACGGTCTACCTCGGCGCCTTTCCCCGGCGGCTGTTCGACCGCATCGGGGAGTTCAACGAGGCGATGGTGCGCAACCAGGACTACGAAATGAACTACCGGATCCGCCGCGCCGGCGGACGGATTCTGGTCGACCCGGCGATCCGCTCGACCTACCTCGTGCGGCCGGACCTGCCGTCGCTCTGGCGCCAGTTCGGCAGTTACGGCTACTGGAAGGCGCAGATGCTGCGTCGTCATCCGCGGTCGCTGCGTCCGCGCCAACTGGCGGCGCCGGCGCTCGTCGCCGCGCTGGGGATCGGGGGGCTCGCGAGTCTCGCGAGCCTGTTCTCGACGTTCTTGCCGGCCTCCGGACGCTGGCTCTTCGTGGCCGTCGCCGCGCTCTATCTCGCGGCGAGTCTCGGCGTCTCCTGCGCCGTCGCGGCGCGCCGCGGCCTGCGGGCGGCGCTCGCGCTGCCTGCCGTCTTCGCGACGATGCATCTTGCCTGGGGCGGAGGATTCTGGATCGGGGCGCTCTTTCCGCCACGGGCATCGGAGCCCACTGCGCCGTCAGGGGCTCCGGCGCCGTCGGAGCCAGCGGCGAAGCCGCCACTCCCTGCGATACCCGGGTCGGGGCGAGGTTCGACGTGAGTCCGTTCGCCCGGCCGTCCGGGCTCGACCGCGCCGTCGAGCTTCTGGCCTGTGCCGCCCTGGCGGTGGCGTTGCTCTTCCAGAATCCCTACGGCGAGCTCGGACCCGAGGCCGACCGCTTCCTGATGCTGCAGATCCTGGCGCTCCTCGCTCTCGTCCTCGCAGCGGTTGCGCCTCTCGCGCGGGCCGGCGCTGTTGCGCGATCCCTGCGCGACCTCGCGGCCTCTCCCCTGGCGCGCTGGGGGCTCGCGCTGGGCGGCACGGCGGTCGTCGCCACGGTGGCCGCGGTCGACCCGCTGCGCAGCCTCTTCGGAGCCCCGCCGCGGCTCTTCGGGCTCGCGAGCGAGCTCGCGCTGCTCGCTCTCTTCGGCGTGCTGGCGCCGCGTCTGCGGGCGGCCGAAGCGCGGGGGCGATGGGAGACCGCAGGGCTCGCCGCGACCGGCGCGATGGTCGCCTACGCCCTGGTGCAGTGGGCCGGTCTCGATCCGTTGCGCTGGCAGGTCGATTGGCAGGGACGGCCGACTGCCGCCCAGGGCAACCCGCTCTTTCTCGCGCAGGCGCTGGTCTTTCTGATCCCGGTCGCCGCCGGGCGGGCGGTCACCCGGTGGCGCGCGGGGCAGAGCGTCGCCGCCCTGGCGGCGTCGGGGCTGGCGCTCGCTGCCGTCGCGGTGGCGCTGCGGACGGCGGCACGCGGTCCGCTGCTCGGCCTCGCCGTCGCGGCCATCGTCTTCGCCGCCCTGGCCGGGCTTTCGAGCTCTCGCGGTGCCGCGCGCCGGGCCGGCGCGGCGCTCGCCGGGTTGCTGGTCGCTGCCGTTGTCGCCGGCTCCTGGTTCGCCTGGCAGGGGGCCGAGCGGCTGACCGGAACGGCCGGCCAGCGCCTGCTGCTCTGGGGCTCGGTGGTCCGGCTCTTCGAGGCCAGCCCGTCGCCGCGGCTCGTCGTCGGCTTCGGTCCCGAGTCGCTGGCGATCGTGCTGCCGCCCCACCTTCCCCCGGAGCTCCCGGAGCGCGTCTGGCGCCCCGACCTCTACCATGACCGGGCCCACAACGCGGTGCTCGACGCCCTCGCCACGGGCGGAATCCTGCGCCTCGCCGCGGGCCTGGGGCTGGCGTTCGTCGCCGGCCTTACCGTCTTGCGGCTCGCCGGGGTGCGCCGCGGCAACCTGGCCCAGCACAGCGATCGCCCTGGAGCCGCCGGGGTCGGCGAGCGGTGGCGATTCGTCGCCTTGGCCGCCGCCCTCGGCGGCCAGGCGGTGGCGGCGCAGTTCGGAGTCGCGACGGCGGCGACCGCGACCCTGTTCTGGCTGAGCCTCGCGTTGCTCGCCGGCGCGGCGGCGTCGTCCGCGGAGCCGGACCTCTCTCCCGCGGAGGGCGGTGCGAAGCCCGCCGCCGTCGGCAAGCGCGCCGCCGAAGAGCTGCGGCGCGGCGCGCGCCGCGCGGTCCGGTGGCGTTGGACGGTCGCCGCCGGGATGCTGGCCCTGGTCGCCTTCGGCGCCTGGGTGCCGGCGCAGCGGGAGGGGGATGCGATGGGGGGGCGCGTCCTGCTGCTCCTGCTGCTCGCTGCGGGGGGCATCGGTCTCGCCTTCGCGAGCGCCGGGTCCACTCCGGGAGACGCTCCGGAGCGGCAGCGGTCCCGCGCGGTGCCGGTCTCGGTCGTGGCCTCGGTGCGGGCGGCGTCGGGGCCGGCGAAGGCCGGGGCGGCGACGGTGGTGATGGGGGCGCTCGCCAGCCTGGCTCTGGTGCAGCTGCCGCAGATGGCGAGCGGCGTCGCTCTCAAGCAGGGTCGCACCGCCCTCGAGGCGGGGCGCCCCGACCTCGCCGTTGCGATCCTGGCACGCGCCGAGCGGCTCTTTCCCGCCTTCGAGGATCCCTCGATCGCGCTGGCGCGCGCCGAGCAGCGGCTTGCCGAACGCGCTGCCACGACGGGCGACGCTGTCGGACGCGAGGCCGGCTTCGGCCGCGCCGCCGCGACCCTGGCCGAGGCCCGGCGGCGGCATCCCGGCTTGTCGCAACTGGCGCTCGAAGAGGCCCATCTGGCCGCGCGTCGCGCCGACGGCGCGGCGTCTGGGCAGGAGCAGGCGGCGCTCTTCGAGAGCGCCGTCGCCTCCTATCGCGAGGTCCTGGCGAGCGATCCGCAGAGCTCGACCGTCCACCGCGGGCTCGGAGCGGCTCTCCTCGCTCTCGGGCGACTGGAGGAGGCGGGGCGCGAGCTCGAGACGAGCGTGCGGCTCGCCCCACGGTCGCTCGAGTCCTGGCTTCTCCTCGGGCGCCTGCGTCTTTCCGCCGGTGACGAGCGTGCTGCGCGCGAGGCCTTCCAGGCGGCGCGGGAGCTCGACGCGGTGCGGTCACGCCGGCTGCTCGAGGGCCTGGTGCGGGCGCGCCCCGCGGACCCTTCGGCGCTGCGCGATCTGGCGCTGTTCGAGATCGTCGAAGGCCGGCGCAAGGCGGCGATCGCCGCAATCGAGCGCGCCATGGCGCTCACCCTGCCGCAGGACCTGCCGCCGCTCGTGCGCCTGACCGGCCTCGCTGCGGCGTTGCCGTAGGCTCGGGAGCCGACGGGGTGGAGCGTCTGCGCATCGGCCTGCTGTCGTACGAGTATCCGCCCGAGACCGGACTGGGGGGGATCGGCACCTACACCTGGACCCAGGCGCAGGCGCTGGCGCGGGCGGGGCACGAGGTGCATGTGCTCGCCGGCAGCGCGGCTCCGGGACCGAAGGCTAGCGCGGCGCGCCGCGAGCGCGACGGCGACGTCACCGTCTGGCGCGACGCCGCTCCGGCGTCGGCACGCCGCCTCGGTGCGGTTCTCGGGCGGCTGGGCTGGTGGTGGAGCCGCAACCGGCTCGAGAACGGGCTGCGGATGCGCCGACTGCTCGGCCGGGTCGCGGCCCGCGAGAAGCTCGATCTGGTCGAGGTCCCCGAATGCGGCGGCGAGGGGCTCTTCCTCCCGCGCCGGTGGGAGACTCGCAAGGTCGTGCGATTCCACTCGCCTGCCGAGCTCATCATGCCGTTCTACGACACGCGGCCCGGCGATCGCCGGCTCTGCGCATGGCTCGAGCGTCGTGGCTATCGACGGGCCGCGGCGGCGACTTCGTGCTCGGCCTTTCTGGCGCGAGAGGTCGCCCACCGACTCGGATATCGGCAGCCGATCGTCACCGTGCCCAACGGCATCGACCTCACGCAGGCCGACGGCGCCTCGACGTTCGACCTGCGCGCGGCGATCGGAGCGACAGGAGCGACCGGAGCGGGGGCCGCGGAGCCCGTCGTCCTCTTCGCCGGCAGGTTCGAGCCGCGCAAGGGCTCGGCGCTGCTCGGCGAGCTGGTGCCCGAGCTCCTCGCCCGAAGATCGCTGCACTTCGTCGTCCTCGGCGAGGATCTCTTCGGGCACGGCGAGCGCGAGCTCGTGCCGCGCTGCCGGGCCCGCCAGGGCGAGCCGCAGACGGGGGCTCTGCACCTCCTGGGGCGTCGCCCGGTGGAAGACGTCCGGGCGGCGATGCGGCAGGCCGACGTCGTGCTGCTGCCCAGCCGTTGGGAGAACGCGCCCTACACGGTGCTCGAAGCCATGGCCGCCGGCGCGCCGCTGGTGGTGTCGCGGGTCGGCGGCATCCCGGAGCTCGTCGCGGACGGCAGCGAAGCGCTGGTCGTCGCTGACCAGGATGTCGCCGCGCATCTCACGGCAGTCCGGCTACTGCTCGACAACCGCGAGCTGGCGCAGAGCCTCGGCGCTGCGGCACGCCGGCGGGTCGAGCGGGAGTTCACCGCCGACGGCATGGCCGAGCGCTCGCTCGGGGTTTACCGGCGCGTCGTCGAGGGGGCAGGTTAGGTGCCAATCTCGCTGCAAGGAGCGGGAGGGCCCCGCGTCAGGCGGCCGGATGAGTGGATGCGCGGCCCACTGCGGCGCTTCGTTCGGGGGCTCGCACGGCGCCGGGAGACCGCCCGACGCCGACAAGAGCACGAGGCCCTCCTTGCCGAGCTTTCTGCCGCGGGTCTCCCCGGTGATTCGGTCGGCGCCCCTCCGCGCCTGCTGGCGATCGGCTCCTGGGAGTTCCCGGTCTACTCCCAGAGCTTCGTCTATCAGGAGCTCGCGGCGCTCGTCGCGGCCGGTTTCGACGTTCGCATCGCCTGCACGGCGAGGGGGGAGCCCGAGGCGCTGCCTCCGCAGTGTGCAACGCTCGCCGGACGGACCCTGCGCCTGCCGTCCGAGCGCCAGATCACGCGCCGCGACCTGGCGTACTTCCGACGCACGCGGCCGGCCGCCGTGACGCGCCTGCTGGCGCTCCTCGCCCAGGCGACCGGCCGGAGCGCCGCCGAGCTCGCGGCCGACGACCATCTGCTGCGTGCCTTCTCCTTCGCGCGGATCGCCGAGGCCTGGGGAGCCGATCTCGTCCACAGCTACTTCTTCTATGAGGGGAGCCTCGCCGCCTTCGTCGCGCAGCAGCTGCTCGGCCTGCCGCGCGGGATCACCTGCTACGCCGACCATCTCCTCGCCGACTACCGCCTGAAGCTGGTGGCGCAGCAGCTCGCTGTCGCCGATCTCGTGGTCGCGACCTCGGAGCGCGCCCGACGGGAGCTCGTCGACCTCGCCCCTGCCTGCGCGCCGCGGACGATCGTCAAGCCGAACGCGGTCGATGGCCACTATTTTGACCGCGCCGCGCGGGTCGAGCCGGCCCCCGGCGAGCCGTTCCGGCTGCTCTCGGTGGCGCGGATCGACCCCAAGAAGGGCCTGCAGGATCTGCTCGCGGCGGCGGCGGAGCTCGGCCGGCGGGAGATCGCGTTCGAGCTCGAGCTGGTGGGGGGAGTCGAGACGGGGTCGGAGGGCGGGGAGCTCGAGCTCGCCGGTCTGCACGCCGCAATCGCCGGCCTCGGGCTCGGCGGCGTCGTCGCGCTGCGCGGCTTCCTCCCGGCGGCCGGAGTGCGCGCCGCTCTCGCGGGGGCGCACCTCTTCGTCGCGCCCTATGTCGAGACTGCGCGCGGCGACAAGGACGGCATCCCGACGGCGGTTCTCGAGGCGATGGCGACGGGGCTCGCGGTGGTGGCGACGCGCTCGGGTTCCCTCCCCGAGCTGATCGCGGACGGCGGGAACGGGCGCCTGGTCGAGCCGGGTTCGCCGGCGGAGCTCGCGGCGGCGATCGCCGGGCTCCTGGCCGCGCCCGGGGAGCGGGCGCGGCTCGGGGAGGCGGCCGCGCGAACGGTGCGCGAGCGTTTCTCGATCGAGGTCTGCGAGCCCGAGCTGGCGCGGCGTCTCGGCGCGCTGGCCGACGGCCGCCGGACGAAACCGGCGGCTACGCAGGCGACCTGAGGGGTCAGTTCTTCGGCAGCGACGGGGGAGCGGCGGGCGGCTCGGCGGGCTGCAGCGGGGCGATCGCCGCCAGTCCGGCGGCATCGACGGTGACTGGCATCGAAGTCAGGAGGCGCTCGAAGAAGCTCGCTCGTACCGCCTCGCGGCGCTCCTTCTGGATTCGGCTGCGGATGCCCGGCGCGAGCTTCTCGATCGGCGTTGGCGCGGCCTCTTCGCGCTCGACGAGCTTGAGGACGTACCAGCCCTTTTCGTGACGGCGGACCTCGGAAAGGGCGCCGGGCGCAGGAAGGGCGAAGGCGGCCTGGACGAGCTCGGCACCCCAGCGATACGACTCGGCCTGGCTTTCGTAGATCCAGCCGAGCTCGCCGCCGACATAGCGCGTCGCGGCATCTTCGGAGTAGCGCTTGGCGATCTCGCCGAAGTTCCGCGTCTCGGGCGGCAGCTTCGCCGCCTCGTCGCGGGCCGCGAGCAGCCGTTGCCGGGTCTTCTCGACCTGCGCGGCGTCGGCCTTGGCCGAGACCGCGAGGTAGATCCAGGCGGCGCGGATCCGCGCCGGCGTCAGGAACTCGTCACGGTGGGCTTCGTAGAAGGCCGCGACCTCCGCCGCCGTCACTTCGATCTTCTCGAGCTCGGGATCGAGGTGGGTGCGCAGGTACTGCGTGGTCAGCATGCGCTCGATGGTCGCCCGGTACTCGGGATCCTGATCGAGCCCCTCCTCGCGCGCCTGCGCGAGGGCGGCGCGCTGCTGGATCATTTCGTCGAGCAACGCCTGGCGCTGCTCGACCGTGGCGAACTGACCGGGGATCCGCCCGCCGCGCCGCGCCATCTCGTCGCGGAACTCATCGACGGTGATCGGCTGGTCGCCGACCGTTGCCAGGACGACCTGGGGAGCGGCCGGCGGGATCGAAGGCGTTGCGACCGCCGTTTTCTCGGGCGCAGGCTGCGGCGCGGCAGCGGTCGCCGGTGGCGGTGTCGGGCCCGCAGCGCAGGCGGCCGTGAGCAGGAGAAGCGCGAGCCCGAGGCTGCGGTGAAGGGTCGTCATGATCGAGGCTCCTTCGAAGAATCTGCCTCCCGTCCCGTGAGCGGTCGGAGGGGTCGCCGGCGGGCGCAACCGGAAGACCCGCCCCGTGCGGGTCACAGCTGGTTCCTGCTCAATTCGCGGCGGGGGCCGGGGTGAGCTCGCCGAGCTCGGTCTCGAGCCTCGCCCACTCGGTCATCCCCTCTTCGATCTTCGTGTTGAGCGTCTTCTGTTCCGCCTCGAGCTTCTTCACTTCGGTGGCGCCGGTCTTGTCGAAGAATCCGGGGTTGCAGAACATCTCGTTGATGGCGTGGACGCGCGCCTCGGCCTTTTCGATCTCTGCGGTGAGCTTGTCGCGGCGATGGACGAGCGCCTTGAGGTGTTTGTCCTGCGCCGGCGTCTGCGGCCCGGCGGCCTTCTTTGCCGCCTCCTTCTTCTTGTCCTGGCGGGCGCGGGCGAGAACCACGTCGGCGTCGAGATGGTCGTCGCCGCAGCGCGCGAGGTAGTCCTCGTAACTGCCCTCGAAGTCGCGGATGCCGGTGTGGGTGATCTCCAGGATCCGGTTGGCGAGGCGGCTCACGAACCAGCGGTCGTGGGAGACGAAGAGGATGGTGCCGTCGTAGGCCTCGAGGCCCTCGACGAACGCCTCGATCGCCTCGAGGTCGAGATGGTTGGTCGGTTCGTCGAGCACCAGGATGTTGGGCTTCTGCACCGAGAGCTTGGCCATCACGAGCCGCGCGGCCTCGCCGCCGGAGAGGGCGCGCAGCTGCTTGTAGACGTCGTCACCGCGGAAGAGGACCTCGGCGAGCTTGCCGCGCACGAAGCCGATCGTCTCGGAGGGCACGATCTCCCAGAGCCAGGCCTCGACGGACTGCTCGGAGGCGTCGACGAGCTCGCGGTGGTCCTGGGCGAAGTAGCCCGGCCAGGTCTCGTATCCCCACTCGACCTTGCCTGCGTCCGGCTCGACGACGCCCATGGCGATCTTCAAGAGGGTGGACTTGCCGATGCCGTTGGGACCGAGGATCGCCAACCGGTCGCCGCGCTGGACCCGCAGCGACACGTTGTTCAACACGCGATGCTCGCCGTAGCTCTTGGAGATCCCCTCGAGCTCGAGCACCTGGCGCCCCGACGGCCGGCGCTGTGTGAACTTGAAGGTCGGGTAGCGGCGCGACGTCTGGGGCAGGCGATCGATGACGATCTTCTCGATCATCTTGACCTTGGACTGCGCCTGCCGCGCCTTGCTCGCCTTCGCCTTGAAGCGGTCGACGAACTCCTTGTGCTTGGCGATCTCGCCCTCGCGCTTCTCGATCTCGTGCTCCTTGCGGTCGCGCTCGGCGGCCTTCTGCTCCTCGAACTGCGTGTAGTTGCCGTGGTAGAGGAGGATGGTCTCGTAGTCGACGTCGAGGATGTGGGTCGAGATGTTGTCGAGAAAGCGGTGGTCGTGGGAGATCACCACCGCACAGCCCTTGTAGGCCATGAGGAACTTCTCGAGCCAGCGGATGGTCAGGATGTCGAGATGGTTGGTCGGCTCGTCGAGGAGCAGGATGTCGGGGTCGGAGGCGAGCACCTGGGCGAGCAGCACGCGCAGCTTGAAGCCGCCGGAGAGCACCGACAGTGTCTCTTTGTGGACGTTGGTCGGAATTCCCAGCCCCTCGAGGATCTCGGCGGCGTGCGGTTCGAGCGAGTAGCCGTCGTTGTGGAGGATGAACTCCTCGACGTCGGCGTAGCGGTCGGAGTCGAAATCGCCGTCCATATGGGCGAGCAGGCGCTCGCGCTCCTCGAGGGCGTCCCAGACGTCCTTCTTGCCCATCATCGCGACGTTGACGATCGGCACGTCCTCGTACTGGAAGTGGTCCTGCTTCAGGACGCCCATGCGGGCGCGCCGCGGCATGTTGATGATGCCGTCGGAGGCGACTTCGTCGCCGGCGAGGATCTTCAAGAACGTCGACTTGCCGGAACCGTTGGCGCCCACCAGGCCGTAACGGGATCCCGCATTCAACTGGAAGGAGGCGCCCTCGAAGAGGGTATCGCCGCCGAAGGCTTTGGCCAGGTTGGTGATCGAAATCATAGGAACCGAGGATTCTATCAGCCGCGCCCGCCCGACCCTCGGCGCCCCGGGGAGCTTCGTCCACCGGCGTCGGTTTGGCGGCCGATCGGACCGCCGTTAGAGTGACCGGCCATGGGCCCCGGCGGGCCCCGGGAGAGGGCCATGGCGACGTCGAAGAAGGGACTGTGGAAGAAAGGGCGCGGTAAGCTGGGCGTATTCGAGCCGTTGATCGGCTCCTGGGAGGCGGAGGCCGAGTCGCCGATGGGACGTATCCGCTGCACGCGGACGTTCTCGCGCATTCTGGGCGGCCACCGCGTTCTGCTCGAAGCGCGATGGCTCATCGGCGACAAGGTCTACGCGGAGCACGCGATCTACGGCGTTGACGACTCCGGCGCGCTCGCCTTCTGGTCGTTCACGTCCGACGGCAAGCGCTCGCAGGGAACGATCGCCGACGGCACGGACGTCCATCCCGAAGCGATCGCTTTCGAAGCCCGGATGCCGGCCGGCCTGGCGCGCATGGTCTACTGGCCGGAGGCCGATGGCGCCACGAGCTGGGCCGTCGAATCGAAGACCAAGAAGGGCTGGAACCGCTTCACCCACCACCACTACGTGGCCGCCGCCGCCCGGCCAGCGTCCGCAGACGGCCATTGAATGGCGACGGCAGGCCCGCGAAGAGGCCCACGCGCGCGAGAACAACGGCATCGTCACACGTGCTCGCGAGCTCTCTCCCCAGAGCTATGATCGCGCCGAACCCACCCGCAGTCGATCGACCGGGGGCCCCGATGACGAAATACGCTTCCCGCAATAAAGGCGTCGTAACACCAAACTCCCGTCGCAGTGTTAGCCGCTCAATCGGTAGTTAGACATCAGGGAGACCGGTGTTGACGACCTGGAGAGAGCGATGGGGCGCACAGGCGAACGAGTTGACATTTTGTGCGCCCGCTTCGGAGACAGCTGTCCAGGAGATCATCCAGAAGCTTGGTCCCGGCGTTCCAGAAGATCTCGTCTCGGTTCTTCGCGAATCGAACGGTGTTCTCGGGCCATACTCCCTCGACCTCGTATGGTCGGCCGAGCGAATCTTGCGCGACAATCTGGACTTTAGGTCTAATCGAGAGTTCCAGGCGCTCTACATGTCCTTCGATTCGGCGATGTTTTTTGGAGATGGCGGAAACGGAGATCAGTTCTTCTTCCCAGTCCTCGGCTCTGGCGATGTTCGATCTGAGGTGTTCGTGTGGAATCACGAGGACGACAGCAGAACCTGGGTGGCTCAGACACTCGAGATCTTCGTCATGTGGTATCTCGATGGCACGATCAAGATCTAGGTGTGTCGGCCTGCTGCCTAACCAGTCGTTCGAGCGGACGAGATGGGCGTCCGCGGTCCGCTTCGCGGGTCGCCAATTGCGGCGCGCCGCTCAGCTCCAGATTCGTTGGACGACGATGAAACGTCAGCTGCCGCCCAGTGCCGGAAAATGGGGTCTTGAAAAGGATGGAACATACGATTCTCATGCAGCGACGCTCTCAGGATAGACGCCCGCAATGACTATTCGTCTCAGACCATTCCTACTCTTCTGGATTGCACTGATCGCCGTAGGTGCCCGTGCTCAGACCGGATCGCCTTCGAACCCCGCTGCAACGCTGCCGCAATGGGAAATACTGCGCAGTATCAGGGACTTCGGAGCGCTCAGCAGGTACGCAGAGGAAAACGCCGCACTGCCTGACGCTCCGCCGAGGCGGGTCGTTTTCATCGGGGATTCCATCACAGAGTTTTGGGGCAAGAAGTCCCCGTTCTTCCCTGGCGAGCCGTACCTGAATCGTGGAATAGCTGGTCAAACTACGGCGCAAATGCTGGTACGGTTCCGCCAGGACGTAATCGATCTCAAGCCTGCCGTCGCGATCATCCAGGGAGGACTGGCGGACATCGCCGGTTTTACCGGACCGTCGAGTCTCGAGGAGATTGAAAGCAACCTGCGTTCAATGGCGGAATTGGCGAGTTTCAGTCAGATCATCCCGGTACTTGTGGGTGAGCCGCCCGCGGCAGACTATCCGGGACGCACGGGACCGGAGCCTGCGACGCAAATCGTAGCTTTGAATCAGTGGGTAGCAGCCTATTGTGCTTCATCAGGCTTCATATTTCTCGACTACTACTCCGCACTCGTCGGAAGCAACGGGCAGATGAAGGAAGGAGTCAGCGATGACGGAGTGCACCCAAACGAGAGTGGCTATGCGATTTTGAAGCCCCTCGCAGAAAAGGCAATCGCGGACGCTTTGAAGCAACGGGCTATGCGAGCCTCTTCATCCAAAGCCAAGTAGAGCCCATCAGGGAGTGCAGGCCATGGTTGCGCGGATGTGTTTTGAACTGCATCGACGCGAGCTGAGCGAGTTATCCACATTGATGCCGAGAAAGATAGAAGAGCCGGCCGAAGTTAAAGACGGTAGGTTCTGCCAGGTCGTCGGCGGAACTCACTCTGGCAAGAGTGGCACCGTCAGAGACACCAAGACCAGCAAGACGGGCCACGTCACGATCTCCGTGGAGCCGAAGAACGGAGAGAGGTTCAAGACTCTTGCGAGGAATGTCGTTGCTGCGAAGGTCGGTGACGCCTAATCCTCCGTTCGAGCGGACCCGTTCGGCGCCAGCGTCCGGCTTCGACGAGGAGCCTCTCTGGCGCGCCGCTCAGCCCACCCTGTCAGGAGTCCTGATCCTTCGCCGAAGAGCCTCAGCGCCGCTAGACCGCGGGTTCGCATCGGGTGAGCTGGTCCGCGCCTTGCACCCAGCGACCGGAGACGGATTCGAAGTGGCGACTCCGGCGCTTCTGCCGGCAAGGAGACGAGGTGGCTCACAATTCTCGCCTTTCCCAGGCTTTAGGCCTTCTCGGTTGGCTGATTCTGGTGTTCGTCGCGGCGGCCGACGCTCCGGCCTTCTACGCCCAGCTGGTGTTGCCCTCCTGGGCGCCGCCGGCCGGCGCTTTCGGGCCGGTGTGGACGGTGCTCTACACGCTCATGGCCGTCGCGGCATGGCTGGTCTGGCGTGAGCGCCGGCGGCGACCGGTCGGCAACGAGCTCGCGCTCTTCGTCGGCCAGCTGGCCGTGAACACGATCTGGTCCTGGCTCTTCTTCGCCTGGAAGTCCGGCGCGGGGGCGTTCGTCGCGATCATCCTTCTGCTCGGCCTGATCGTCGCGACGATGGTCGCGTTCTACAAAGTGCGTCCCGCCGCCGGTCTCCTTCTCGTGCCGTATCTCGCCTGGGTCGCGCTCGCCACGGCGCTGTCGTGGAAGGTATGGCGGAACAACCCGGCGCTGCTCTAGCCGGGAGGCTGCCTCCTTCGAATGAGATTTCCAAGAGTCGGACATCCTCGTCAGAGTGCTGCGACGAACTCGGGCCTACGGCTTGGCGTCGAGAAAGTCGTTCACCATCGGGACGATGAGGTCCATGCGTTGCATCAGGGTCACGTGGGTGGTGTCGGGCAGGATGGCCAATCGCGATGCGGAGCGCGGCCGCAGGTCCCCGTGTATCCCGCCGCCCTTCAGACGAAACATCTCCGCGACGTGCTCGAGCCGAATGCCGTCGGCATCGCCATGGATGAAGAACATGGGTGCGGTGGTCGCCTGAAGCTGAGTGGCTGTCAGGTCCTTTCCGTTGGCATCGGCGGCGACCAGGCGCTCCACGAACCGCGGAAACTGGTCCGGAGTCGGGCTCAGTCGCTTGTACTCGGTCTCGAGAGGCGAGCCCTGGAAGACCTCGGCCGTGAGTTCCGCAATAGCGTCGCCCGCTTCCTGGACTCTGCCGTCACGGCGAAAAGTGGACGAAATGACGACGACCCTTCGCACCTGGTCCGAATGGCGCACGGCAACTTGCATGGCGACGCCGCCGCCCATGCTGTATCCGATGAGGTCCGCGCGCGGGAGCTCTAGAACCTCGAGCAGCGCCGCAACGTCATCGGCGAGGTTCTCGCTGCTCGGTTCTCGCGCAACATCCGCCGTCCGCCCGTGGCCCTGCATCTCGACGGCAATGACTTTCCGGGTCTTGGAGAGCTCGCCGACCCACCCTTCCCAGTTGCTGGTGATGGTCATGAATCCACCGTGAAGCAACACCACGGGCTCGCCGCGACCGTGGACTTCGTAGTACATCTTGAGCCCGTTGACCGGCGCATAGCCCGTCATTGGACCCTGCTGTGCCGACAGGTCCGTGATCGCCATCATCATCACCAGGAAGAGTGTGAGCCGCATTTCGATTGAACTCCGTTTCATGGATTCGCTTCGGGCTTCGGGCTCGCGCCTACGCCCCCGCATGTGCTCACCAACGTGGCGAGAGTTGCAGCCAGCAGGGACATATCCAGGTCATCGCCCCCTCCTTCACGCCGCAGACTCGAACAGGTCGTCGAGGCGCGTGTAGCTATGCTCCATGCCGTCGGCCATGCCGGTGGAGACGGCGTCATTGCGCGCTTCCTTCGACGCGAACGTCATGTTGCAGACGAGAGTCGTGACACGGTCCTGCTCACTGAGTTCGAGAGACACGATGCAGGGATCGCCAGCTGGCATGGCGAAGTCCATGTCGCCCGGATCGTAGTGCTGTTCGTGGACGAGCTTCGACGGGTCGTCAACTTCGGTGAACGTACCGAAGAAGCCGAACTGCTTGCCGTCGTCGCAGTTTCTCCACAGCCACTTGTATCTGCCGCCGACGCGGACATCCATCTCGCACACCGGCATATCCCAGCCCTCGTAGCCCTGCCATTGCCGCACGAGCTCGGGCTGGGTATGTGCAGCCCACACCAATTGGCGGGGCGCGTTGAACGTACGTGTGACGCGAACTTCTCGATCGCTCGGCAATGAAACTTCTGCGGGCTTGGGCACGGTCTTCTCCTTGTGTCCGGTCTAGTCCTGCTTTCGCGTGCGCTTGGACGGTGTGGCCTGAAGCGTTTCGAGCAACGCATCGAGGCGCCGGTAGTTCTGTTCGAGGATCTCGCGGTAACGTTCGATCCACGCCGCCTCTTCCTCCAGCCGGCGTGGGCCGAGTTTGCAGGTTCGCACTCGGCCGATCTTCTCCGTGGTGACGAGCCCCGTCTGCTCCAGGACACAGATGTGCTTCTTCATGCCGGTGAGGGTCATCTGGAACGTCCCGGCGAGTTCCGTGATCGAAGCGTCGGCTCGCCCGAGCCGCTCCAGAACGCCCCGCCGGGTGGCGTCGGAGAGCGCGGCGAACGAGGCATCCAGGTGGGCTTGCTGAAACTGAACCATAGGGTTCAGTATAGGGCGTGGGCTAACGCTGCGCAATAGGGGAAGGCTCCCTACGCTGGAGCGGCCAGACGGGCAGCTCGCTGGTGACCTTCACGACCTCCAGCCAGCCGACTTCGGTCGTGACGCTGCGCGGTCTCGCGCTCTCGGGCGCCGAGTTCCGCGGCGTCGTGATGGGCGACAGCGCACAGGTCGCCCTGGATCGCTCGTTCGGAGGCGGAACGTCGCTTCATGCCGACTGCGACCGCGAGGGCCGCGGCTTCGACTCGCCAACGAAGCCGGACGTTCTGGGACTGTTCGATCGTGGCGCCGACGAGTCGCCGCTGCGCTTCGCGAGCGGCTTCGAGAGCGGTGGTTTCGCCGGCGGGTCTTCGACTCAGCCCTGAAGCAGCGGCCTCGGGCAGGTCGGCCGCCCTTCGCCGGAGAAGGCCTCAGGCGAGCGTTCGAAGGTCGCGAATGTCCGCGAAGTCGCGCGGGTTGAGGGTCCAGAGGCTGGCATCGAGGGCGATGGCATGGGCGGCGATCGCCAGGTCGACCTCGCGCCCGCGGGTGCGCGGGATCGAGCGATAGAGCCGGCTGGCGACAGCCGCCTCTTCGGGTCCGAAGGCGAGTGCGGCGCTGCGCGGAAAGAGGGCCTCCTGAGCGGCGATCTCCGCCTCGAGTCGCGGGCCGCGCGACCATTCGTAGAGCACGAGCGCCGGCAGGACGAGACGCTCGCCGTCGGCGAGGAGGGCGCGCATCACCGCCGCCGAGCGTCGGGGCCCCGTCAGGCTGTCCACGAGAGCCGAGGTGTCGACGACGATCACTGTTCGGCGGGGGAGCGCCGCCCGCCCGCGCGGCGCGCACGTCGCAGGGAGGCGAGCTCCCCGTCGACCTCGATTGCGGGACGCGCCGGGATCTTGTGCACCAGCTCGTCGAACGCCCGGAGCGCCTTGCGCCGCTCCGCCTCGCTCATCCGGCCGGCGCGCGCCGCGTACTCGGCTACGGCTTCCCGCACGACGGCGCTCTTCGAAGTCCGCAGGCGCTCGGCCGTTCGAGCCAGCTGGGCCGCGGTCGTTTCGTCGAGGCTGAAGGTCATCTTGAGTGGGGCCATAACTGGGCAATACTACCATACCACCTGGTGGAAGTGGTCGCCGCCGCCCCTCGCGAGAAGGGAATGGCGCTGCGCGATGTTCTCGAGCCGTGGCATTGCGGTGGCCTCCGGAGCGGGGCGGTGCGCCGTGTTCAGGAGCCGCAGGCTAGGATGACTCCTCCGATGAAACCCAATTCACGCTTCCTCGTGGCTGCAGCGCTGATTCTCGTGGTGCCGCTCAGCACCGTCCTTCTCTACTCGGCGAGAGGGCACACGGACAGTTCGCTGTACCGTGCTGCCATGCGGGTTCTGGGCCCGGCGGTCTTTCTCGGGGGCACGTTCCTCATGTATCCCGTCGCGATGATCGACGCGGCTCTGTTCGGCGGCGTCTTCTTCCGCGACTCACTGTTCGGCTTCGAACCGCGAGATGTGTATGGTTGGGTGCTCTACCTGGTTTTCTACTCGATCCTGGCTTTGTCGGCGGGTTTCGCCGCACGCTCCTGGCCGAGCCGCGCACGCGCTGTCCGCCCGGAATCGGCGCCTGCCCGCGGTGCTTTCGAACCGTCCACTTCCGGCGCGTTGTCTGGCGCCGCCGCCGTCTCGCAGCGCAACGGTCGTTCGGTCCTGGGAGTTCCCCTGCGACTTTTCGTCGGGCTGCTGTGCGCACTTCCTGTGTTGTGGTGCGCCATGCCGAGGCGGATCGATCCGACGGTCGGGAAGAACGACGCGGACGGCTATCCTCAGGAGTGCCGGGGAGAGAAGCTCTATCGCTTCACGTTCGTGCAGCAGCCCAAGCCGATCGAGCGTCACAAGCCGGTCTATTCGGACAAGGCTCGCAATTCGAAGGTCAAAGGGCTGGTCTCCGTGCGATTGGCGGTCCTATCCTCCGGCGAAGTCTGCGAGCCGAGGATCATCGAGGGGCTGCACCCTGAGGTGGACGCTTCGATCCTGGCGGCGGTGCGAACGTGGCGCTTCACTCCCGGGACGTACAAAGGCACCCCCGTAGCCGTTGGGTGGTACCAGCCGTTCCATATCGATTTCAGCGACCCTGATCCGGCGGCGTTGAGGCGGGCGGCGGAGAGGCAGGAGGCTGAGCGGCGAGCGGCGGAGAGAGCGGCGCTCCGAAACGGCGGAGTCGCTCCAGTACCTTGATCGGCTGCTGCAGATTGCCAGCTCATTGTCAGCTCATCCGCCGGTCGGCGTCGTCTTTCTCGAGCGGCTCCTCGACGGAGCCTCCACCGCCGTCGAGGGTTTTCAGCGCGACGCTTCGGCGAAGGCGAGCCCTTCGAGGTCCGCCAGAGAGAGGTCGCGATTGCGCCAGTTGCGCGGCAGGACGAAGGTGACGGCGTCGCCCAGCAGGAGCGGCCGGCCGTCGATCCGGGGATGGCCCTTCACGTGGGCGAAGAGCAGGGTGTCGAAGTGCTCCGGATGGAAGATGCCGAAGGCGACAAGGTCGGAGACGATGACGCCGTGAGGCTCCAGCCACTCTTCGTGGGCGGACCGTTCGAGCTGCTCGACGACGGCGACGACGATCTCGCCTTCGTAGGGAGCGGGAGCAGCCGGGAGGCCGGAAGGAGTGGTGGCGGTCCGGGGAGCGAGGTTGTTCCGGCAAGCGACGGCACCCAGGAGCAGGCCGCAGGCGAGAAGCGCGCGGTACGGAGCGATCACAGGAGTCCGTCTCATCTCTGGTAAATGCGTGTTGGGCCAGTCGACGGGGCCAGGCCTTCGCCTCGATTCAGTGAATCAGGGGGCTCTCTCCGGGCGAGACACGGGCGCCGGGGGGAAGGGCCGCGACGACCACCGCCGCGAGCGCGGCGGAGAGGATGAAGACCGCTTCGAAGCGCCCCTCGTCTTCGTCGAACACCTGCAGGATGAACGACTCGTCCTCGCCGTCGAGGCGGATATCGCACTCGAGGAGTGGATCCGCTTCGCCGCCGTCTTCGATCGCGTCGAAGAACCCACTGGCGTCGAGACTCTCGCCCAGTCCTTCGAACCGCAGCGCCAGAGTTCGCAGGAGCGTCTCGAGCTCGGCGAGCGTGAGGTAGGCGAAAATCCGCGAGAGCTCCGCCGTTTCGAACGTCGGCATGTCCGCTACTCGACCCTGGTGGCGATCCACCAGGTCGAGCCGCCTGCATCCTTCACCCCGCTCCGCCGGTCGGCATCCTCTTTCTTCACCGGCTCCTGGACGGAAACGCCGCCGGCGGCGATGGCCCGGCGGTAGGACTCGTCGACGTCGGCGACGTAGACATGGACGTGCGCCGGGATGGCCGGCCAGCCAGGGCTGCCGTCGGCGAGCATGAGCACGGAGTCGTCGACGCGCACCTCGGCGTGCGCCACTGTGCCGTCCGGTCCGGCGAAGCGGCGGATCTCGACCGCGTCGAAGGCTTTCCGCAGAAAGTCGATCGTCGCATCGGCGTCGGAGACGACGAGGTATGGGGAGACGCTGTTGTAACCGGACGGCTTGAACGCTGAGGGCATCGGTTCTCCGTGAGAGTCAGTCCTTAGGAATGGGCAGGCCCTGAAGGCGCAGGAAGGTCAGCTTGTCCCAGTACCCGCGCTGGAAGGCGATCCTGCCCTCGACGACATGGAAGAACCCGCAGCCGCGCAGCCCCGTCGGATCCCGCCACTCGAGGATCGCCCACTCGCCTTCCTCGAACAGGTTCTCGACGATGCAGACCATCTCGGCAGCGGCGAACCCGGCGGCGAACATCTCGCGGATCGCCGCCCGGCCGTGGACCGGCGCTTCGGCGACCTGATGGTTGATGGCCTCTTCGGCATAGAGCTCCGAGAGCCCATCGACATCCCGGCGATTGAACGCTTCGACCCACAGGCGGACGAGATGGCGCGGTTCCATGGCGCGAAGTCTAACCAGGAAAGCGCGCCGCCTGCGGTCGCCTTCTCGCCTTCGCGGGCAGGTCGTTCAGAAATCGCAGGTGGCTGCAGGCGGAGGGCCCCGGCGTCGAGGCGCCGCGTGGACTCTTGCTCACGAGGGGGCTAGAGTCACGAGAAAGTGTGTCTTCGAGGAGATCGACCCTCGACTGAGGGATCCAGGTCCGGGTTGCGACCGGGGTGCCACGGGTGAGGTCGCGTGCTGCAGCAGGAGTGAGGGGACTCGCGGTTCTCGCGCTCGCGCTCCTCTGGGTCGGCGCAAGGGCCGGCGCGGAGGAGCTGGCCGTGGGACCGCGCTGGGTGGCGCGCTCCTGGACACTGGACGAGGGGTTGCCCCAGAACTCGGTCAACGCCATCCTCCAGTCCGGCGACGGGTACCTCTATCTCGGCACCTTCGGCGGGTTGGCGCGCTTCGACGGCATCGACTTCGATGTGCTGGGACCGCGCCAGGGGCTCCCGGCGAGTCGCATCACCACCCTCCACACAGCGAGCGACGGCGTCCTCTGGATCGGGACCGAGGACGCCGGCGTCTTCCGGTCGACGGCGGGGAGCGGGTACGAGAAGGTGCCCCTGCCGCACTTGCCGGTAGGCCCGGTGGTGGGCATTCAAGGCGATCGGGACGGGGCGACCTGGATCGGCACGAGCCGCGGCCTGATCCGCCTGGGCGCCCCGGGAGACCGCGCCTGGGACGAGGCGCGCGGCATGCCCGACGATTGGGCGATGTCGCTGTTCGAAGACTCGCGCGGCACCCTGTGGGTGGGCACCGAGACCGGTCTGTTGCGCCGCGAGGGGGAGCGCTTCCTCCGCGTTGCGCTGCCGGCGAAGGAGCGCGCCGTGCGCTCGATCGTCGAGGCCGAAGACGGCGCCCTCTGGGTGGCGACCCCCACCGATCTGCTGCGGTCGGAGGGCAGCGGCTTCGAGAGCGTTCCGACTCCTGCGGGCTACGACGGCGAGATCTCTGCCCACTTGCTGGTCGGCGCCGACGGCGCGATCTGGCTCGGGGCCAATGCGGTCTATCGCCGACACGATGGCAACTGGGAGCAGCTGCCGCTGCCGCCGCGGGCTCAGGGCACGATCACCAAGGCGATTTTCCAGGATCGCGAGTCGAGCGTCTGGGTCGGTTTGGATGGCGGCGGCCTGGTGCGCTTCCGGCCCGCCCGGATGCGCGCCTTCACGGCGGCGCCGCTCGATGTCAGCACGGTGCCGATCGTCGAAGGGGCGGACGGCGCCATGTGGATCGGGACGCTGTGCAACGGGCTGGTCCGGTTGGCGAACGATGTGGCGACGGTCGTGCGCCGCGACGATGGCGGCTCGTTCGGCTGTGTCTGGTCCCTGCACGTCGATCGATCGGGTGCCCTCTGGGTGGGTCATGGGGGAGGGCTGTCCCGGATCGACGGCGTTGGCCAGAGACACTTCACCGTGCCGGCGGCGGCGCAGGTGGCGGGTGAGGACAACTACGGCCTCGGCGTGCGCGCCATTCTCGAGGACAGCCGCGGACGCCTGTGGGTCGGCACCGCCACCGGCCTGAGCCTGGTGAGCAACACCGCGTCCGCGAACCCGGAGGTCATCAAGGTCCTGGCCGACAGTCGGGTGCGTTCCATCGTCGAGGCGCGCGACGGGTCGCTGCTCGTCGGCACGCAGGATGGGCTGACGCGCTACCGCGACGGCGGCACCGTCGAGAAGATCGATCGCGCGTCCGGGCTGAGCAGCGACGACGTTCGCGTCGTGCTCGAGGACGCCGACGGCACGCTCTGGATCGGCACCTACGGCGGCGGCCTCAACCGCGTCCGCGGCGGCGAGATCCTTCACTACTTTCGTGCCGACGGGCTCAACGACGACGTGGTGTCGCAGATCTTCGACGACGGTCAGGGGTTCCTCTGGCTGAGCGGCAATCGGGGCATCTCGCGGGTGGCGCGGCGCGACCTCGAGGAGTTCGCCGGCGGGCGCCGCGGGAGCATCAACGCAGTGGCCTTCGGGCAAACCGATGGCATGGTCGAGACCGAGTGCAACGGCGGCGCCCAACCGGCCGGCTGGCAGGCGCGGGACGGCAGGCTCTGGTTCCCGACCATCCGCGGCGTCGTGGTGGTGGACCCGCGCCCGCTGCCGATCAACCAAGTGCCGCCGGGTGTCGCAATCGTCCGGGTGAGCGACGGCCAGGACGAGTTGCCGGTCACCGCGCCAGTGGAGGTCGCGCCAGGTGCCAACCGGCTCGAGATCCACTACGCCGGACTGAGCTTCGTCGCGTCGGAGCGGCTGCGTTTCCGCTATCAGATGGAGGGGCTGGACGACGGCTGGGTCGAGGCCGGCAGCCGGCGGACGGCGTACTACACCCAACCGCCACCCGGCGACTATCTCTTTCGCGTTTCGGCGGCCAACGAGGACGGCATCTGGAATCCCACCGGTGCGACCCTGCGGATCCTGCTGCGCCCGCGTTTCTACGAGACCCGCGCCTTCTTCGCTGGCGCCATCCTCGCTGCGGCGCTGGTGCTCTTCGGTCTCTACGAGCTTCGCGTCGTCGGGCTGCGCCGGCGCCAGCGGGAGCTCGAGCGTCTGGTGGGACAGCGGACAGCCCAGCTCGCGACCCACAGGGACCAGTTGCGCGAGCTCAACGAGGGGCTGGAGCAGCGCGTCGACGCGCAGACCGAGACCATCCGTCAGACCCGGGACGTGGCGATCTTCACCCTCGCCAAGCTGGCGGAGTTGCGCGACGACGCCACCGGCAAGCACATGCAGCGCATCGGCGAGTACTGCCGGCTGCTGGCCGGAGAGCTCGTGCGGCGCGGCGTGGTGGACCTCGAAGACGAGTTCGTCGAGCAGATCCACCGCTCCAGCCAGCTGCACGACATCGGCAAGGTGGCCGTGCCCGATGCCATCCTGCTGAAACAGGGGCCGCTCTCCGCCGCGGATCAGGAGGTGATGCAGGCGCACGTCACGGTCGGCGGCGACGCCCTGCGCGCGGTGCTCGAGCGCTACGACAGCCCGAGCTTCCTCACCATGGCGATGGATATCGCGTACTCCCATCACGAGAAGTGGGACGGGAGTGGCTATCCCCAAGGGCTCGCCGGCGAGGAGATCCCGCTCGCCGCGCGCATCGTCGCCGTGGCCGACGCCTATGATGCCTTGACCAGCAATCGGCCCTACCAGACGGCCGTCGAACACCCGGTGGCCGTCGAGCGCATCGGCCGCGACAGCGGCATCCACTTCGACCCCGCCATCGTCGACATCTTCCTCGGCGTCGAGGCCGACATCCGCCGCATTCGCGCCGACCTGATCGGCTGACGAAGAGCCTGCGCGCAGCGCGCTCGATACCCGCGCCCGACCGCTGGAGAGCCCATGTTGCGGTCGCCGCTGGTGGGGCTATGATGGCAAGTTCCGATGTCTCGCGACTCCGCTTCGCTTCAAGCCGTAGCGCCCGGGAGCTCTCCCGAGGCTGCGACAGCGACCGGACTCGATGTGCGCGTCGCGCCGCGTGCCATCGAGGTCGAGGCGGCGCGGACGCACAATCTCAAGTCGGTCTCCTGCCGCATTCCGCATGGCCAGTTGACCGTGGTCACCGGCCCGTCGGGCGCCGGGAAGTCTTCGCTGGTCTTCGACACCATCTTCGCCGAGGGGCAGCGGCGCTTCGTCGAGTCGATGTCGACCTATGCCCGGCAGTTCCTCGACCAGATGGAGCGGCCTCCCGTCGGCGATATGCGCAACGTCCTGCCGGCGGTGGCGCTCGAAGCGAAGAACTCGGTGCGCAACGCGCGCTCGACGGTGGGCACGATTACCGAGATCCACGATGTCCTGCGCCTGCTGTTCGCGAATCTCGGCGAGGTGAACTGCCCTGCGGGCCACGGTCCGGCGCGTCGCTACACCGCCGGCGAGGTCGCCGAAGAGCTCGGCGCGGGGGCCGCAGGGGAGCGCTTCCTGCTCGCGGCCCGAATCCCCCGGCCCGCAGAGGGGGCCGACCTCGCTCTGACCGAGCTCGTCGGGCAGGGTTTCGCGCGCCGCCTCGAAGGCGGCGAGATTCTGCCGATCGCCGCGGACGAGAGATGGCCCGAGGCGCGCGATCCGATGATCCTCGCGCTCGGGCGGTTCCGCGCCTCGACCGACGCCTCGGCGCGCCTCGCCGCCACCGTGGAGGACGCCTGGAAGCTGGGGACTCGGGCGGTCGAAGCAGTCTCGGATCTCGGCCTGCGCTACTACTGCCGCGATCTCGCCTGCCCCGTCTGTGGCCTCGCCCTGCGCGCGCCCTCGCCAGCGCTGTTCTCCTTCAACTCGCCGCTCGGCGCCTGCCCGACCTGCGAGGGCTTCGGCAGGGTGATCGGAATCGACCCCGAACGTGTGATTCCGGATCCGCGCAAGAGCCTCGCCGAGCGCCCGATCGCGCCGTGGAACACTCCCGCCTACGAGGAGCTCTACGACGGCCTCCTGCGTGCCGCCCGCAAGCGGCAAGTGCCGCTCGACCGGCCCTGGCTGGAGCTCTCCACGGAGGATCGCGAATGGATCTGGCGCGGCGAGGGGCGGTTCACGAACCTCGAGGCGTTCTTCCGCTGGCTCGAGGGCCGCACCTACCGCGTCCACGTGCGCGTGCTGCTGGCGCGCTACCGCGCCTACAACACCTGTCCCGACTGCCACGGCGGCCGATTGAACTCCGAGGCGCTCTCGATCCGCTACGAGGGACGGACCTTGCCGGAGCTGCTGGCGCTCTCGGTCGAGGATCTCGCGGCCTGGTTCGCCGCCCTCCTGCCGGGGCCGCGCGCGCTCGCGGTCGGTGGCCATCTCTTCGACGAGATCCGCGAACGCCTCTCGGTGCTCCACCGCGTCGGCCTCGACTACCTGGCGCTCGATCGCCAGGCGCGCACCCTCTCCGGCGGCGAGACGCAGCGCATTCACCTCGCGGCGGCCCTCGGCTCGGGCCTGACCTCGACCCTCTACGTCCTGGACGAGCCGACCATCGGCCTGCATCCCCAGGACAACGAGCGCCTGCTCGCGCTGCTCGGCGACCTGGCGCGGCGCGGCAACACGGTGCTCGTCGTCGAGCACGACCGCACGATCGTCTGCGGCGCCGACCACCTGATCGATCTCGGTCCGGCGGCGGGCGATGGCGGCGGCGAGATCGTGGCGGAGGGCACCGTGGCCGAGGTCCTTTCGCACCCGACCTCCCTCACCGCGCACTACATGCGCGAGCAGAGCCCGACGGCGGCGCGTCAGCACGTGGCGCGCTTCCGGCGCGAACGCGGGCGGCAGAGCCTCGAGGACGAGCTCGCGGGGCGCGGCCGCATCCGCATCCGCGGCGCCCGCGAGCACAACCTGCGCGGCATCGACGTCGAGTTTCCGCTCGACGCCCTGGTGGCGGTCACCGGCGTCTCGGGCTCGGGCAAGTCGACGCTGGTCGAAGATGTCCTCTATGGCGCCTGGCGCCGGTCGCACGGCTACGCCGACGTCGACGCGGGGCGTTGCGACGAGATCCTGGGTTTCGACCTGATCTCGGACCTCTCGCTGGTCGATCAGGGTCCGATCGGGCGCTCCTCGCGCTCCAATCCGGTCACCTACATCAAGGCGTACGACGACCTGCGGCGGATCTACTCCGGCGCCGAAGAGGCCCGACGGCGCGGCATCACTCCGGCGCACTTCTCGTTCAACGTCGAGGCGGGGCGCTGTCCGCAGTGCCTGGGGACCGGCGTGCTCGAAGTCGACATGCAGTTCATGGCACCGGTCGTGGTGCGCTGCGACGGCTGCCAGGGGCGACGGTTCCGCCCCGAGGTCCTGGCGGTCCGGCATCTCGGCCGGGACATCGCCCAGACCCTCGAGCTCACCGTCGACGAAGCGCTGGAGGTCTTCGCGCGCGAACGTCCGCTGGTGCGGAAACTGACCCCCCTGGCCGATGTCGGGCTCGGCTACCTGCGGCTCGGCCAGCCGACGTCGACGCTCTCGGGCGGCGAGGCCCAGCGGCTGAAGCTCGCGACCTTCCTCGGCCGGCCGACGAGTGCCGGCAGGCAGCTCTTCCTCTTCGACGAGCCGACCACAGGGTTGCATCTGGCCGACATCGACCTGCTCTACCGGACGCTGCGCCGGCTGGTGCAGCGGGGGGATGGGGTCGTTGTCGTCGAGCACAATCTCGACTTCCTGGCGCGCGTCGACTGGCTCGTCGATCTCGGCCCGGGCGGCGGTATGCACGGCGGCGACCTGCTGTTCTGCGGCCCGTTCGCGACCTTTCTCGACGAGGCCGAATCACCCACCGCGCGGCTGCTCCGGGCCCAGGTCGCCTGGCGCCGGCCCGAGTCGGCTTCGGGTACAATTCCCGCGAGTTCAATCTCCAGCAAGCGAAAAACCACGAGGGCATCGTGAGCCAGGCAGACCAGGTGAGCCAGACCGGTTGGCAGATATTCGTGGAGGTGCCAGGCAAGGCGCCGATCGAGCTACCGCCCGGCGAATCGGTGATCGGGCGCAGCCGCAACTGCGTCGTGCAGATCGCCGAGACGACCGTGAGCCGACAGCATGCGATCTTCGTCGTCGCGCCGGGCAACGTGCTTCTGCGCGACCTCGGATCGAGCAACGGCACGTTCGTCAACGGCGAGCGGGTGGACGGCGAGATTCCGCTCGCCGACGGCGATCGCGTGGTGGTCGGCGAGGCGGAGCTGGTGCTGCGCATGCTCGCGCCGCTCGGGCCGGCCGAGGCCACGGCGAGGCTGGTGATCCCGCCGATGACTCGCGCGGACGTCCCCCCGCCGGGCGCCTCACCGGCGCCGCCGTTTCCCCCTATGCCGCCGAGCCTCCCCGCGGCCGCGACTCCCGGATCTTCTGCCGCTCCGGCCTGGGCCTCGACGCCGTTGCCCGCTCCGGGCGTGCCGACGGTGGCACCGATAGCGGCGTCGGCGGCGGGGGCTTCCGGAGCTGCGCCCGGCTCGGCTCACAGCCGTCCGGCCCCGGGTTCGCAGGCGCCATGGGCGCCGACGCCACTGTCCCGGATTCCGCCTGCGCCAGCCCCGCTGTCGCCCGCGGCTGGCCAGCCGCCGCCTCGGACCTCGCAACCCCCGGCCTCTCCGGCCGACCCGGCGAAAAACAGCGGGGAGCTGCTGTCCTCGATCCGCGACATCGATCTCGCTCCGATTCCAGCCCCGGCGCCGCGCCACTCCTCGGTGGCGTCGCCGGCCTCGCCGGCCTCGCCGATGGCGAAGGTGGCGACGACCGGCAAGGTCGAACCGGCCGGCTTCTGGCTGCGCGTCGCCGCTTACGTTCTCGACTACATCCCGGTGGCTTTTTTGGGGATCGCCTATTGGATCGTGGCGATCTTCGTGTCGCCGAACTTGGCCACGATGCTCGGCTTTGTCCTTCCTATCTACGGTTTGCTGGTCGTCTTCTTTTTGCCGGCGCTCAAAGGGACAACCCCAGGAAAGAAGATTTTGAAACTCGCCATCGTCTCCGAGACGACCGGCCCCGGTGAAGGGTTGGGCTGGAAGATTGCGGCCCTTCGTGTCGTAGGCCACTTCGTCTGCGGTCTAACCTTCGGGCTGGGCTACCTGCTGGTGGCCTTCAGTGCGCGAAAGCAGGGCCTGCACGACCTGATCGCCAAGACGAACGTCGTGCGCCAGCGTTGATGGCTTCGCCGCCGTTGGCGGCGCGCGCCCGCGGCTGCTAAATTCCCGGTCCGATGGCTCCGATGGCTCCGATGGCTCCGATGGCTCCGATCCCTCCCGCAGGCGCCTCTTCCGAACAGCTCGCGCACCGGCAGGACCGCCCCTGGCTCGGTCGGCTCGGCTACCTGGGTGGCGCGCTACTGGGCGCCGTGCTGCTGGTTGCGGCGTACGCCAAGGCGATCGACCCGGTGGCGTTCGCCCAGCAGATCCGTGGCGAAGGCCTGGCGCCCTTCGGACCGCCGTTCGGCTGGGCGATCGCGATGATTGCGCTCGAGGTCGGGCTCGGCGTCGCCCTGCTGCTCAACCTGCGGCGCCGCACGGTGCTCTGGGTCGCCACCCTCCTGGTCGCCCTGTTCGTCTTTTTGACCGCACGCACCTACTGGCGAGCGACCCATGGCGGGATCTCGGCGGCCGATGCGGCGAGCTGCGGCTGCTTCGGCAACCTGGTCGAGCGCACCCCGGCGGAGGCCTTCTGGCAGGACCTGCTGATGCTGGTGCCGGCGCTCGGCCTGGCCTGGGTCGGCAGGCCCCGCGCCAAGGCGGAGGCCGCTCTCCAGGCGGCGCGCTGGCGCGCCACGGCGGGGGGCATCGCGGGGGTCTCGGCCCTCGCCGCCGGCGGCTTCGCCGGGCTCGCGCCGGGTCTGCCGCTCGACGACCTGGCGACCCGGCTGTCGCCCGGGACGACGATCTCGGCGCTCTGCGCCGGCGCTGGGGACCAGCGAGTCTGTCTGGACACGCTGGTCCCGGGGCTCGGTACGGGGAGCCGCTGGGTCGTCCTGGCAGATGTCCGGGCGAACGACTTCCCGGCGCTGGCCGAGGCGCTCAATCGCTACGTCCAGCGCGCTGCGGCCGAGTCGCTGCCGGCGGTCGACGTGCTGGCCGATCTCACCCAGGAAGAGCAGATGGAGCTATTTTGGCGCCTGGCACCGGCATTCGAATTGCACGAGGTACCGGTGGCCGTTCTGCGGCCGCTCTACCGGAAGCTCCCGCGGACCTTCTTCGTCGAAGAGGGCCGCGTCACCCGCACCTATTCAGGACTGCCTCCGGAGATCGGCTCCGTAGCGGCCCCGCACCACCGGAAAACGGAAGATCGCCAACCATGAGCTCTCCTCTTCGCCTTCGCGGGTCGCATCGAACGCCGGCGTTTTCTGCCCGCGTGGCCACTCTGGCGGTGACTGCCGCCGTCGCCGCCTTCCTGGCCTTCGTTCCCGGAGCGGTTCCGGCGCAGGCGGTGCCCGCCGACGCCGTGCTGCGCAACTTCGAGATCTCGGGCGATTTCGCTCTGACGATCGACGGCAAGGAGCAACCCAAGGCCGAGCTCTACTTCTCGGAATCGGCGCGCGCCTTCCTCCTGATCGCGCCGGAGTTCCCGTCGCCGCTGCTGGTGAGTGCTCCCACGCAGAGCGTCGACTCGCTCGACCTCATGAAGGTTGCGAAACAGCCCTCCGGGACGATCGACCTCCTCGCCGACGCCGTCCTCGAGCCTGCCGGCAAGTACAAGGTCGACGGCCCGAACATCGAATTCACCTATGCCGGAAAGAAACTCCGGGTCAGCCCGCGCCCACATCTGCTCGGCAAGCACACCGGCGCCGAGCTCCTCGCTTACAATCCGTCGTACCAGCGCAAGGCGCGCAACTACAACCCGGATGCTGCCATCCTGAAGCGCCTCAAGGGTGAGAAGGAGCCGGTGCGAGTCCTGACCTTCTTCGGTTCCTGGTGCCCGCACTGCTCGACCCACGTGCCACTGCTGCTCAAGGTGGAGCAGGGCCTCGCGGGCGGCAAGTTCCAGTTCGAGTATCTCGGCATGCCGAAGGGTCCGGCGTTCGGCGAGGTGCCGGAGGGCAAGCAGTACAAGGTCACCGGCGTCCCGACAGCGATCCTCTTCCGCGGCGACCGCGAGATCGGCCGCATTCCGAACTCGGGGTGGTCGAATCCGGAGGTTGCCATCGACCTTCTGCTCAACGGACCGAAGAGCACCAAGTAAGGTTAGGATCCCCCGGTCGATCCGCAGCGACCACAGCGGCATGCCCGGGGGGGGCTGGAAGATGATCCGACGAGCGCAGGGATGGGTTCGTGCAGTGAGTCTGATCGGCGGTTGGTTGGCGGCCTCCGCCGGCTCGGCGGCGGCGCAGGAGGCGACCGACGCGGCGAGTGCGGCCGCAGGCGACGCCGAGGTCGCACCAGCCGAAGAGACGCCGGCGACGCCCCCGACCGCACCGGATCCCAACGCTTTTCGCGTGCGTTTCGGTTTCGAGGGCAAGGCGCATTTCCGCGACAGCGAGCAGCTGCGCCTCCTGAGCCCGTTCCTCTTCCCCGGCAATTTCCTGCCGCCCGGCGCGTCGCGGGCCTTTCTCGAAACCGTGAACGAAGGCCAGCACTTCGAGCTCTCGGTCCTGACGCTCCTCGCCGAGGCCTCCTGGGGGCCCAACATCGAGGCGCGTGCCAAGGTCGATTTCATCGACCTCTACGACCGCAACCCCACTTCGAGCGACAAGCAGGTGGACGTGGACGAGCTCTGGATCCGTTTCGGGAGCGACCCGGCGGCGCTCTCCGAGCGCTTCGGTCTCTACGCCAAGGTCGGCAAGTTCGGTCATTTCGAGCGCCAGAACGACCGGCATACCGAGAGCTACGGCCTGGTGTCGACGGCGTTCAACCGCTTCGAGGACCAGGGGCTCGAGGTCGGCGCGAACTTCGGCGGTCATTTCTACCTGGTCGGCTCGCTGACCCAGGGGAATCCGGTCTTCTTCCGCGATCCGAACGCGCTCGCCGGCGACAACGGCACACCGGAGCGCGATCCGGCGCTGCACGACAATCCAGTGCCGGATCTCCAGAGCGGATTCCCTATCCTCTACGACGCTGAAGTCGAGGATCTGGACGTCGATGGCGACCTCGAGGTCGGCTACGGGCTCGGCATCCGCTTCGGTGAGCCGGGCTCCGGCCACGAGATCCACTTCCTGGCCTGGGGATACAAGCGCAAACTGGCCGACACCGTGCCGCTCAACGGCACTTTCTACGGCGGCGACATCGATCTTCTGAACGGGCCGTTCGACGGCTTCAGCCTGCCCATCTCGGGCGATGACAAGGAGGAGGTCGGCGCCAACCTCTGGATCTATGAAGGCGGGTTCAGCTTCTTCGGCCAGTACGTCGAGCAGGAGCTTGCCGGCATGGACCGCAGCGGCTACGAGGGCGAGATCGCCTGGCGCTTCGACTTGCCTCTCGCCTATGCCGCGGGCGGGCGCCAGCTCTTCCCGTATCTGCAGCCGGTGGTGCGCTACTCGTTCCTGAAGCCGGAGTTCGCCGGCGGCTCGCCGCAGTTTCCGTCGCAGTCGGTGCGCTGGGAGTGGAGCAAGCTCGACTACGGTCTGCGCGCCGGAATCATCGAGGGTGTCGACCTCACGATCGAGTTCGCCGACAACGAGATGACGCTCGCCAACGGCAGCAAGGTCTCGAACGACGAGCTGCTCACCACGCTGCGCTTCCGGATGTAGGCATTTCCTACGGAGGCGGGGGAAGGGCCTACCGGGTATCCTCGCAGCCATGACCCGACGCCAACATGCCCGCGCTGACCTGATCCGCATCGCCGACCGCGTGATGCGGGAGAAGGGGCTCGAACCCGAGTTCCCGCCCGCCGTGGAGGACGAGCTCCGCGCCGTCACGGGCGCCGCGAGCGTGCCGGCCGTGACGGACTTGCGGCAGCTCCCGTGGTGCTCGATCGACAACGACGATTCGCGGGACCTCGACCAGCTGTCGGTCGGCGAGCGCGGGCCCGACGGCGCCCTTCGTCTGCGGATCGCGATCGCCGACGTCGACGCGCTGGTGCCCAGAGGCTCGGCCATCGACCGCCACGCCGGCGTCAACACGACGTCGGTCTACACCGCGGCCAGGATCTATCCGATGCTTCCGGAGCGCCTGTCGACGGAGCTCACCTCTCTGGTGCAGGACGAGGATCGGCTGGCGGTGGTCGTCGAGCTCGAAGTCGGCCCGGATGGAGCTCTCGACGGGGCGGAGATCTACCGCGCCACAGTGCGCAATCACGCCAAGCTCGCTTACGACAGTGTCGCCGCCTGGCTGGAGGGCGAGGCGCCGCCGCCGGCCGCGCTCGCGGCGATCCCCGGACTCGCAGAGAATCTGCGCTGGCAGGACGCTGCCGCGCAGCAGCTGCGCGCGGTGAGGCACCGGCAGGGCGCACTCGATCTCGAAACTGTCGAGGCGCGCGCTGTGTTCGTCGGCGACGAGCTCGCCGACCTCGAGCAGCAGAGGAAGAACCGCGCCCGGGAGTTGATCGAGGACCTCATGATCGCGGTGAACGCGGTCACGGCGCGCTATCTCGACCGCCACGGGTTCCCTTCGCTGCGGCGCGTCCTGCGGTCGCCGAAGCGCTGGGCCCGCATCGTGGAGGTGGCGCGCGAGTCCGGCGAGGTGCTCCCCGACGCCCCCGACGCGGCGGCGCTCGAGGGATTCCTCCAACGAAGAAAAGTGGCCGACCCGCTGCGCTTCCCGGACCTTTCGCTCACCGTCGTCAAGCTGATGGGCTCCGGCGAATACGCCGTCGATCTTCCGGGCTCCGACCCCGCCGGTCACTTCGGACTGGCGGCGCGGGACTACGCGCATTCGACGGCGCCCAACCGGCGGTATCCCGACGTCATCACGCAGCGCCTGCTCAAGGCGGCTCTCCTGGGCGCTCCGTGCCCCTATTCCGTGGCCGAGCTCACGACGCTCGCGGCGCACTGCACCGAGCAGGAAGACGACGCCACCAAGATCGAGCGTCAGGTGAGGAAATCCGCCGCCGCGCTGCTGCTCGAAGGCAGGGTCGGTGAGCGCTTCGAAGGCATCGTGACGGGCGCATCCGAGAAGGGCACCTGGGTACGGATTCTCGCGCCGCCAGTCGAGGGCAAGCTCACCCAGGGGGCGAAGGGGGTCGATGTCGGCGCCCGCGTGAGCGTCCGGTTGACCGGCACCGACGTCGAACGCGGCTTCATCGATTTCGCCCGCGTCGACGGATCAGCGCTTCGCTGAGAAGACGTCCAGGGGGTCGATGCCGCCGTTGGCCCAGCTGGCGTCGGCCGATTGCAGCTCTCCTGGAGGGGCGAGGCGCGAAAAGCTCAGTAAAGGGAGGGTCGCGGCCAGTTCGTCGGCGGTGGGTCCGGCGAGCACTGCCCCCTGCAGTCTGCCTCTCCACGGCTCGAGTGCGGGGAGTGCGTCGCGCAGGTCTCTCACACCGTGCACCCGGACGGTTCGCAGGCCGGGCACCGGCCGGAAGAAGGTCTCGCTCTCCACCAGTACGGTTCCGACTGCGAGGCCCAGGTGCTGTCCGGTTCGACTCCCGCGACGTAGTTCCGCAGCGGCGCGCAACTGCTGCACAGCGGCCGCCGTCGCGGGCGCGATCGGGCCGTGCGGCAGCCGGGCGCTCTCGAGCGCCAGCGCCCAGGCGAGGGCGGTGGCGAGCTCCTCGGGGTCGCCTTCGGTGTAGACCGCCTGCACCGAGAGACAGCCGCGCTGGTCGAAGAGCGCGATGTCGCGCGCCAGGCCGCGCGCCGTCCCGACCGGATCGACTCCGTCGCCGACGAACGCCACGCTGGCCTTGGGGCCCTGTGCGATCAAGCGAGTGCCGAAGCGGGCCGCCAGACTGGTGACGGCCGCCTCGCCACCGTAGACGAGCAGCCTTTCGACTTCGCCGAACGCCGCGGTGAATGCGGCCTCGTCGTCGCCTGCAAAGGTGACCGCGGCGTAGGCGTCGGCGAGCGCCGGCTCGCGGGCGACCAGCGCCTCGACGAGAGCCGCGGCGAACCAGGGCTCTGCGGAGGCGCTCTTCAGGAGCAGCGGCCGGCCGAGAAGCAGAGCCGGCAGGAGACTCTGCACGGCGAGTCCAGGGATGTTGCCCGCGAGGACGACACCGGCGAAATCTTCCGGTGCGGCGCCCGCGAGGTCGTCGGAGAGATCGCCGGTGCGGCGCGCGAGCTCTGCGGCCGAGGCACCGGATGCGCCGCCGAGGACGATCTCGAGCCCTTCGGTCAGTCCCTCGGCGGAGAGGCGGGCGCTCACGAGGAGCCGCGGCAGGAGCGCCGAGCGTTCGGGCGAGCCGGGCTCGAGAAGGGCGGCGAGGCTCTCGTTCCAGATCGCGAGCCGGCGCGCCAGCGCGACGGTGGCCACGGCCGCCGGCCCGCGCGTGGCGAGACGGCCGGCCAACGCCTGCAGTTCCCGAGGCGAGAAGCGGCCGCGCCGGGCGCCGGTGGCGTCCACCGGCGCGATGAGCGGCGCGAGGTCGTCGGGCACCTGGAAATCTCTCGCTGCGGTGGCCATCGTCGCGCCTATGTTACGGCGCTTCGGGGAGGCTCCTTGCGCCGGGGTCTCAGGGGCAGGTGGCGAACGCCTGGATATCCCCGATCGGCTGGAAGGGTGTCCCCAGCGCATTGCTGGCGGTCCAGGTGTCTCCGGTTCGGGTGTCGAGAATCAGGATGTCGACCTCGACGTCGGTGAGGCCGCCGGCGTAGACCCAATAGCTCGAGTTGTAGCCGCAGCCGTTGATCACTTTGAGCACGACCTCGACGTTCGCCGCGCTGAAGAACCAGAAATAGCCGGTGTCGCCGGTCATCGCCTGGGCGAGACCGACCCCGGTCTGGCCGGCGTAGTTCTCGAAGGTGCTGGAGATCTGGAAGCGGCCGTTGTTCAGGCAGAGGAGATCGGGCAGCGCGGCGCAGGTCCCCTGGGGTTTGACGACCAGGTTGTCGAAGTAGGCCGTCGCGACGCCGCCGGCCTGGGTCTTGGAAATGTGGACGCGCACATTCGCGTGGGTGGCGGCTGGCGGTGCGGTGGCCGGGGAGCTCGAGGCGGCGCGGTGCCATACCCCGTCCGCTGTCGTGCCGCTCGCGACCGAGCTCGATCCTACATAGTCCAGGCCGGAGCAGCCGGCCTGGCTGTACCAGCCGACCTCCAGAGAGGCGTTGATGGTCACCCCCTGCCCGGCCGGAATCCGGAAGTCCAGGCTGGAGTCGTAGCCCGTGCCGGCGCTGACCGGCAGACAGGCGGAGACCAGCACCGTCTCGTAGGTGAAGGGTGACGTCGAGCTGTTCGTGCCGACGACGGATCCGGAGTTCGCCTGGGCCAGAGCATCGCTCGGATCCCAGATGCCCGTGCCGACATAAAGCCAGCCCGAGAGGTCGGTGTCGAACGTCGGATGGGAGAGCATGTTGCCGGCGACGGCTGGAGTCGCGCAGAGCAGCAGTGCGGCGAACAGGGTCCGGTAGCGCATGACGGGAACGCTCCTTTCGCGAAGCGTCAGGCTGTGGAGAGGCGGCGAGCATACGCCTCCTCCCGAACCGGACTCCGGCACGTATCCAGCGGGTTCGGCGCAGGGTTCCACGGCCGGCCGTTCACCCGAGAGGCCGCGCGCCCCGATGCTAGATTACCGACGCTCGGGGGAGATCGCCGTCATGCCACGCGCCACGCTGTCGCAGGTCGAAATCGCCTCGCCGGATCCGGCGCGCTCTGCCGAGTTCTTCCACCGTGTCTTCGGCTGGGATGCGATGGCCGTGCCGTGGGACGGTCCGACTTACGTCCGCATGTTCCCGCCAGCGCCGGCGGAGCCGGTGGGTGCCGGCGTTCTGGCGCCCGACGCCGTCGGCATCCTCGACCGGCTGACGATCGTCGTGCGTATCGAAGGCGAACCGCTCACCGCCGTCCTCGACCGCGTGCGTGCCGAAGGCGGCGAGGTCGCCCTGGAGCCGATCCCGATCTCCACCTCCGGTCTCTACGCCCGCTTCTTCGATCCCGACGGCAATAGCTTCGGCCTGTGGCAGGACCGCAACACGTCGGACGGTTCGCCGGAGTCGAACGTTCGGCCCGGGGCGCCGCCAGAGAGTGCCGCCGGGTGATCGATATGCTGGCGGCGGCCGCTGTCGTGCTCTTCGGTCTCTATCTGCTTGGCCTCGGATTGACGGTGTTCCTGCGCCGGGCGGTCGTCGCGCGCTTTCTACTCGCTCACGGCCGCTCGGCTTCGGCGCACTATCTCGAGCTGACGCTGCGACTCGTCATCGGGGGAGCGTTCGTGCTGCGCGCCCCGAGCATGCTCTTTGCTGAGGTCTTCACTGTCTTCGGCTGGGTTCTCCTCGTTACTACGGCTGGCCTCTTCACAGTCCCCTGGCAGTGGCATCGGCGCTTCGCGCAGCGTTCGGTCCCCCAGGCGTTGCGCTACCTCACACTTCTCGGCATCGCCTCCCTGGCGCTCGGCAGTTTCGTCCTGTTCGCCGCTGCGCACGGTGGCACCTAGCGGGTCGCTGACCGGACGAGAGCGCGAGGCGTCTCGCGGTTGTCTTCTCCCGCGCCAGCCGGGAGGCTATGATCGCGGCGGCGCGATCGCGCTTTCCGATGCCCTTTCCGACCGTTACCCGAATGGATGCGCCCCGGCTGCTGCTGCGGCCGGTTGCGGCTGCGGATCTTCCGGACCTGATGGCGGTCAACGGGGATCCGGAGGTGACGCGGTTTCTGCCGTATGACACCTGGAAGTCGCTGGAGGATGGCGAGGCCTGGTTGGCGCGCAGCGCGGCGCTCGGTAACTCCGGTACCGGCCAGCTCTTCGCGCTGGTCGCGAAGCCGCAGCCGAAGGTCATCGGCACGCTGGTCCTGTTCCGCTACGAGGAGGCCAGCCGTCGCGTCGAGCTCGGTTACGTTCTGGGCCGGGCGCACTGGGGCAAGGGTCTGATGACGGAGGCGATCCAGGCGGCGTGCGCCTGCGCCTTCGACGATCTCGGCATCCGCCGGATCGAGGCCGAGGTGAATCCGGAGAACCTCGCCTCGTGCGCGCTCCTGACGCGAATCGGCTTCACCTTCGAAGGCAGGCTCCGCAAACGCTGGGTGGCCAAGGGGATCGACTACGACACGAACATCTACGGCTGGCTGGCGGAAGACCGGCTCGCCGCCGGCGCCGCAGGCGCTGAACGATGGGGGAGCGACCATGGCCGCACTGAGTGAGGCGCAGATCGGCGCGGCCGAGCAGTTCGCCGATGCGACTCTCGACGAGCTCGAGACTGCCGAGGGCATTCACCCCGAGACCGCCGTCGTCGCCGTCGCGCGCATGGCCGGATCGTTCCTCCTGCGCTCGTTTGGTTTCGAGCTCGGTCATCTGACGGCCGGCACTGTCGTCCTGTCGGACGAGGCGAATGAGCACGGCCGACGCCTGCTCGCGATCCTCGGTGGCGTCCTGGTGCACGGCGGCGTCGCTCTCGATCGCGAGCGACTCGCCCAGGGGCCGGATCCCGACCGGCAACCGCGGCTCGATTTCCTCGACTCGCAGGCGGCGCTCGAAGGCGCCTTCGTCGCCGTGGGAGCGCGCCAGCGACTCTCGTTGCGCGAGTCCGCGGAGGCGGCGGCCGCAGCGACCGCGTTTCTGATCCAGCAGTTTGCCGAAGAGCTCGACCCGAGCACCGCCTTCGGTATCGCCGTGCAGGGGTTCATCGAAGGGGCGAAGACCGTGCCGGGCACGGCGGCGTCGTGAGTCCCCTCCTCGACCTCGCCGCCGCTCTGGTGGTCGCGCTCGGACTGGCGCATTCCTGGCTCGGCGAGCGCTACCTCCTCCGGCGACTCTTCCGGCGCGACGATCTGCCGCAGCTCTTCGGCAGCGCGGAATTCACCCGGCGCACCCTGCGCTTCGCCTGGCACGTGACCTCCGTCGCGTGGTTGGGGCTTGCCGCGGTTCTCGTCGTCCTGGCGCGCCCGCCGATCTCAGCGAGCGCGCTCGGCCTGGCCGTGGGCGTCGCCTTTCTCGTCCAGGGCGTCATCGCCCTCGCGGGTTCGCGCGGCCGGCACCTCTCCTGGCCGGTCTTCCTCGCCATCGGACTCCTGGCGATCTTCGCCACGCGCGGTACTCCCTGAGTCGCCGACTCCGGAGCGGATGCCGCACCCGATTTGGAGCACGCCGCCGCCTTCGTTCGCCACGTTCGGCTGGGATCCGATGACCGTACCGTGGGAGGGCCCGGCCCATGTCCGCAGGCCCCCGCCGGTACCCACCGAGCCCGCTCCCGACAGCGACCGCGAAAGCCGACGTTTTCCCCCCGCGCTTGGAGCTTGCCGCGGCACGGCTATGATGAAGTCGAATCGACCACGATGCTCCCCTCGGCCCTACTCGTTGCAGGTCTCCTGGCGTCCGTTACCGTCACGGTCGTGGACGAGAGGGATCGGGCACTTCCAGGTGCGAAGGTCGAGATGCTTCAACTTGGACAGGTAAAGGCACACGCCTTCTCGAATCGTCAAGGGGTTTCCGAGTTCGGCGGTCTGCAGCCGGGAAGCTACTACGTCCGAGTGAGTCTCGATGGATTCACCACGCGGGAGGTGCTGCTCGTCGCGTCGCCCGACTCGCCGGCCGCGACTCGAGTCATTCTCCCTGACGAGTCGCTCCTCTGGTACTGGATGCTCATCAGTCAAGCCCCGTCCCCCTCCGCTGGCATCCGTTGTCCGGGTCCGGCCAACCGCTTGGAGCCGGCGCTGTCAGCATCCGGTGAGTCAAGCGGATTGGAAGAGGGCTGGGTCCCTGTCGGCTTCGTCGTTCTCAAGTCGACCTCGGACTACGGCGAAGCTCGCAGGGTGGTCGATGTCGCTGCGCAGCGACTCGACATTCCGGTCGATCTTCGCAAGGTCGAGTACGACCCGGAGCATGGGCTCACGTTTCCGAGGGACGTCTGCGAAGCCGACGGTGGATTCCCCTATCCCTGCTACGTCGCTCGAGGCCGTTACGATGCTGGCGTCTATCTCAGCATCGAGCGCTCCGACGCCTATCGGGCGAATGATTCCGGATGCTTCAGCGTCATTGTTGCCAGCGGGGACCCTTCGTCGCCTGAACTGGCCGCTGCCTTGAAGCAGGTGAGAGTCGAGTATCCAGACGCCTACGTGAAGAGTGAGAAGGTCTATCATGGGTGCATTCACTAGCGTTGTGACGCGCATCCGCTGATCCTCCCTGGGTCGGCGCCGAGCTGGAGCGATCGGCGGCGCGTTCATGACCCGTCTCGAGCCCGCAGTACGCGTTAAGGGTGTGGGGCGTTCCGCTCCCGGGCGGCGCCAGGTCGGGTAATCTCGCCGGCCGAAGCTCGTCTCCAGCGCTTGTCTCTGAGGAGAGGTCGGACATGAAAGCCACGTGGAACGGACGATTGTCCCTCGCGATGTCGGTCGCGGTCGTGTTTCTCGCTGTCCCAGGCCTTCCTGGATCGGCGACCGGAGGCAACGCGCGGTTCGGCGGCGAAGAGATCTTCAGCGACGGTTTCGAGAGCGGCGACACGTTGGCCTGGAGCGCCACGTTTCCCGAGATCCTGGTCACGACGCACGGGATGAGCCTTCCGGCCGCTCACCCGCGGCTGTGGTTCGATCCGACGCGTCTCGCGCGCGCCCGCACCTGGTTCCAGAGCCACCCGTTCACGCCCCCCACGAACGAGGACCAGGCCGGCGGCTACGGCGACGTCGCGCTGCATGGGCTGCTCTCCAACAATGCGACCGGCTCGTGCACGACCGCGATCAACTGGGCCCTGTCCCGGCTCGGCGACCTCGCCGACACCGGCGGCGTCGCCTGCGACCCCTGTCGCTGGTCGGGCGAGCAGCTGATCCTGGTGTACGACTGGTGCTTCGCCTACCTGTCGCCCTCCCAGCGCAACGACTTCGTTCTCGGGATCTCCACCGGTCTCCAGGCCTGGAGCCAGGAGGCCTGGGGCGGGCCGCCGATGTACCAGAACAATTACTACTGGGGATACCTGCGCAACGAGCTCGAGTGGGCGATCACTTCGTACGAGGAAGACCCGATCTGGGCCGAGGACATGCTGGACTGGGTGTTCACGAACCGCCTGGCGAATGCGTTCAACCCCTCGACCCTCGCCGCCGGCAGAAGCCGGGGCGGAATCGCCTACGAAGGCTCCGAGTACGGGCCGGTCGTCGGGGCCTACCCGCTCATCCCTTTCACCACCGCCGCTCTCTTCGGTCGCAACATCTATGAGGAGACGCCCTTCTGGTGGGAGTTCGTCTACGCCCTCATCCACTCCACCACGCCCGCCCCCACCACCGTTCCCGGGGTCGCCGGAACCGGCTACACCGTCTTTCCGTTCAGCGACGACGAAGGCTGGAACGAACGCTTCCAGGCGCAGACCCACTACTTTCCCGACTTCATGGTGGCGGCGGCCTTGTACTGGCCGACGGCCAACGTCGGCCGGCATGCGCGCCAGTGGGCCAACATGGTGAACATCCTGCCGTGGCGCCACGTCCAGGCGGTCGATGTCGCGAACTCGCCGCTCGCCTTCACCGGCCTACCGCTCGACTTCTACGCCGCGGGCCCGCGCTACTTCTACGGCCGCAATGCCTGGGGCGCTGCCTCGACGGCGTTCCAGCTGCAGTTGGGCGATGCCGCCGAGAGCACCATCGGCCATCAGCACGGCGACTACGGCACCTTCCAGATCTGGCGCCAGGGGCGCTTCGTCTCCCACGAGACGGCCGGCTACTCCGGAGACTCCTCGACCGAGGTCGCAGGCTACGCCGGCGTCGGATCGGTCGACAGCGCGACCGGCATCGCCCACAACACGGTGCTGGTCAACGGCCTCAATCCCGGCCCCCAGTATTCGGACCGGACGGCGGTCGTCGAGCGCCTCGAGTCGCAGCCCGACTACGCTTTCGCGGTCGTCGATCTGGTGCCGCCGGCCACCCAGATGCAGGAGTGGCGGCGCGAGTTCGTCTTCGTGCGCCCGCTCGAGACCCTGGTGATCCTCGATCGCCTGCAGACGGCGAGCCCGGTGGCGACGAAGACCTTCCTCAATCACTGCGAGACCAACCCCTCAGTGTCGGGCGACAACGCCGCGACCTGCACGGTGGGAACGCAGGCGCTGGTCATGACCACGCTGTTGCCCGCCCAGCGCGACTACCGCGTCGTCGACGAGGGTTCGCACACCAACAGCCAGTACCGCATCGAGGTCGACACGACGCCCGGCACCGCGCAGAGCTACATCCTGAACGTGCTCCAGGCGAAGGGCTCCGGGGACCCGAGCCTCTCGCCCTCGCTGGTGGACAACGGCCCCTCCTGGACCGTGACGCTTGCGGCCGGCACGTCGATCACCTTCCAGAAGGGGATGACCTCGACCGGCGGCTCGATCACCGTCGGCGGCGTCCCGACGTCGTTCCGCGCCAACGTCCAGACGATGTCCGTCAGCGCTTCTGGCCCGGTCTGGGCGCCGTAGGCATGGCCCCGAGCGGCGCGAGTCGCGTAGCCCTCCTTCGACCAGAAGTGCCAAGCGGGTGAGGGTTCAAGAACGGGAAAATGTAAGGAGGGGGCCAAAGTCGTGCGCGTCGGCAGCTCGTAGCGCAGCGATGTAACGCCTGCGCGCTTCCCCGGGAGCTTCCAAGTTGACCCTGCCCCATGTAAATCGCTCACCGCCCAGGCGAATGACAAGGAGATCTGCCGTGAGTCGAGCATGGCGGCCGTTGCCGTTTGGGAAGGGGTGGATTTGGACCAACCGATGATGGAAGCGCAAAGCAATCTCGTCGCGAGGATACGATCGAAGTTCTATCCAGCTACTTGTGTCTTCGAGGAGTTTGCGGAGCGCAGCCGGGACTTCATAGTAGGGAACTCCGAGATTCTTCTCTGTCGTTCTGAACTTCCCAGCCCAGCGCCATACATCGCCTAGCATTCGGCCATGCAGGTCCTCGATGAACTTCTCTGAGAGCAGATTCCGGCGCCTCGCAAGCGCCCAGGCTTGGGAGCGAAGGATGTTCTCCTGTTCCACTCTGTTGAGCTCGTAGCGATAGGTGATATCCGAAGGGATCAGTCCTGCTTGCTCTTCTGCCGTCAGCGGGGTCGCATCGCCCGGCTCCTCGAACAAGTCGCTCACCACCGTTAGTCCCAGAATCTGTGAGGATTCGTTCCCTGGATGACATCTTCGAGATTCGTATCGCCTTCGTCGCGTTTGACGTGTTGGTCTTCGAGCAACATCGAGTGTTCGATCGGCACCCAATGTTGACGAACATACGCTTGCGCGCGCTCCTTGATCGTCGCTTCGAGAGGCTTTCTCGGAACAAGCGCGACAATCACCACGCAGTCGAGGGCCTCAGCTGCACGCCTCAGCGTGGAGAGCTCAATCGTCCCTCTGGCTTCGGATTGTTCGAGTGCAGTGACTGAGGGCTGGCGGATTCCCATTCGCGTCGCGAGTTGTGCCGTGGTCATACCCAAGGCTTCGCGGATGGCCCTGATCCACCCACGGTTCGGAGGCGAGTATCGATCGATTGGCTGCATCTGAGCGAATCGCGAGTCCAATCGCCTACGCGACTGGGCTGCAAGGCTTGAGCTTCTCATAGTTTGCACTCTATCAAGTATTCTACGGAGATAGGCCGCATTCGATGAAATACATAAGACCTATCGGCTGCAGCCTATGTTACGAGGGGTTGAAATAGAGTCCGATCTATTCAATGTCCTCCATGAAGATGCTGGCCGGACTCAGGCACAGAGAAGAGTAGGGACCGACCCAGTTGAGACGAGGCTTCGCGATGCTGGCAGTTCGGCTCTAGCTATCGAGTTGGAGCAGCTGTGGTTGCGGGGGCTGTCTGGCACTCGATGCGCCGCCCTCAGGGACGAGGTCCTGCTGAGCCTCCAAGCGGGTGAGAGCGGAGGCCGGATCGTTTCGCGCGCAGGAGACCGGTGTCCACATCCCGCCGCCTACCCCGTGGCCGCCGTGCTTCCCAAGGCGGCCGCTTACGGGGTGCGGGATCGGGACCCGGGACTCCGAGCACGAAACGACCCCGGTCTGATCTCAAGGGGGAGGGCACGCGCCCTCCCCTCGGGCCGCGGGCAGAGCCCGACGGCCCTCACGGTCTGATCTCAAGGGGGAGGGCACGCGCCCTCCCCTCGGGCCGCGGGCAGAGCCCGACGGCCCTCACCCCTCCGCGGTCGCTCGCTTGCGCTCGCTCCGGTGGGCTCACGCAGGAAAGCGGAGGCGGAGTCTCGCGGACGATGGCTGCGTTTCCAGAAGCGAACGATCGTGCTATTTTCGCGAGGTGAGCAAGGGCGACAGCACTCGCGAAGCGATCCTGCAGGAGGGGCTCGCTCTGGCCAGCCGGATCGGCTTCGAGCCGCTGTCGATCGGTGTGCTGGCCAAGACCGTCGGTATGTCGAAGAGCGGGCTCTATGCGCACTTCCTTCACAAGGAGGACCTGCAGCTCGCGGTCCTGCGCAAGGCGGAAGAGCTGTTCACCGCGACGGTCGTGCGGCCGGCGCTCGCGGCGCCGCGCGGCGAGCCACGCCTGCGCGCCCTGTTCGAGCTCTGGCTGCGCTGGGCCGAGGCCGATTGTCTCCCCGGGGGCTGCGTCTTCATCTCGGCGGCCAACGAGTTCGACGATCGGCCGGGGGCCGTGCGGACCTATCTGGTCGAGAGCCAGGAGCGCTGGCTCACCGGCCTCGCTCGCGCGGCCGAGATCGCGATCGAGCAGGGGGACTTCCGCAGCGGCCTCGACGCCCGGCAGTTCGCGCACGATTTCTACGCCGTCTTTCTCGCCTACAACCACTTTCGCCGGCTGATGCACGACCCGGACGCCGAGCGCCGAGCGCGCGTGGCCTTCGAGGCCCTGCTCGTCGCCGCACAGTCCACCACCTGAGCCCGATCCCGTGGAGCGCCCACCCATGTCGAATCCGCCCGCCTCGAAAAGCACGATCGGTCGTACCCTTCCGCTGGCGCCCTCGCCGCTGCGCTGGCTACTGGGAGGTGCCAGCCGCCTCTCACCAGGTTGGACGTCGGCCTGGGCCGCACGACAGTTTCTGCGCCCTCGCCGGCGGCCGGTGAACGGCAGGGTGCCGGGCGGCGCGAGCGGCGCGGGCGGCGCCGGCGCCAGGCGGCGAGACGTCTCGTTCGAGGTGGATGGCGTGGCGATCGCGGCGACGCATTGGGGAGCCGTCGGAGCCGCGCGGGGTGCCCTGCTGGTGCACGGTTGGGAAGGGCGGGGCGAGCAGCTCGCGCCGTTCGCCGAGCTCCTGGCTCGCCGCGACTACCAGGGCCTGACGTTCGACTTTCCGGCCCACGGCTCGTCGGGCGGCAGCAGCACCAACTTTGTCGAGATGGCGGCCGTGCTGCGCGCCGCCGCCGAGCGCCTGGCGGAGCTCCGCGCCACGGCGGACGGAGTGCCGCGGCTGGACGCCGTCATCGCCCATTCCGCCGGCTGCGTCGCGACCCTGGTCGCGCGCGAGCGCGGCCTCGACGTCGATCGCCTGGTCTTCGTCGCGTCGCCGGCGGACCTGGGCGGCTTCGGCGACGTCTTCGCGACGGTGCTCGGCCTGTCGCCCGAAGTTCGCCGGCGCCTGCAGGCCCGCATCGAGCAGCGGATCGGCGTGACCTGGGAGGCGATCGCCCCCGAACGCGTCGCGCGGCGTCTGCCGCCGCGGCCGACGCTCGTCCTGCACGACGCCGCGGACCGCGAAGTCGACCTCGAGCATGGCCGGCGCCTCGCGGCGGCGCTCGCAGGCAGCGAGCTCGCGGTCACTTCGGGTTTAGGCCACAACCGGATCCTGCGCGACCCCGAAGTCCTGCGCCAGGCGCTCGAGTTCCTGGAGCGAGCCTCGACGCGGGCTTGCTGAAGGGTCGGGGTCAGGGCCGGCTGTGAGCAGGCGAATTCCGCCGCGGCCTCGTAGACCGGGAAGACCCATGCGACGCCGATTCCATCTCTTCGGCTGCCTCCTGCTGCTGCTCGCGCTCGCGGGCTGCGCCGAGAGCGACCGCGCCTGGATGGAACCCACTCTGAGGAACGATCTCAAAGTGCTCCGCGATCTCATCGATCAGTACCGAGGCGACCAGGGGCATCTCCCGCCGACGCTCGGAACCCTCGTCGACAAGGGATACATCCGCCTGATCCCCTACGATCCGATCACCCGGCGCAACGACACCTGGATCGAAATTCGCGAGCCCACCGAGTCCGGCTGTGTCCCCGGAATCGTGGACGTCCGCTCCGGCGCGCCCGGACGCGCGCGCGACGGCACGCGCTATGCCGACTGGTGAGGAATCTGCCGAGGGCGGCAGAGGGTCGAAGGCGAAAGATCCGCGCATGCTAGCCATAGAAGATCGGCTCGGCGTCGACCACCGGCAGCAGCTCCGCGATGTCGGTCGTGGCTGCGTACTTGTCGAAGCGATGCCATTTGAGGTTGCGGTCCCGCCAGTAGAGGGCCCATCGCCGAGAAGTCATGTCGAACCGGAACTTCGCGACGTCGTGGTCGCGACGAATCGTCGCGTCTTGCCAGTCCGGCCGGCGTTCCGAAATGTAGGCGAACTGCTTCTCGAGCCGATAGACGCTCTCGAGCTCGTGGCGAATCTCGGGCCGCAGGCGTTGGGCACAATAGTTCCGGAGCGCGATCTCCGCCCGGCGCTTCTCGATGTCGGTCATCGGCATGGTGGGCTCAGGGTACCGTATCGCTCCACTGCGCGGTGCCGGCCTGCTGCATCCTCATCGCAGTGCAGTCCAAGGAAATGGCCCGGGTGCTACAGGTTGCGAACGAGCCATAGCTCGCACGCGTCGAGCGCATCCTTGAATCCATCCTTCACCAGGTTGAGCGAAAGCTCGCTGAGGGTGACCGCCCAAGCGCCGATCCGCGTCCAGGCGCTGGCTCGGGTCAGGGTCGGTGTGCAGTTGTCGCACCCTGAGTGCGGCGCCCCAGGTTCCGACCACAGTATCGAACCAGGTCCGACGAACCGGAGCCCGCTGGCACCGCTGGCACCGCTGCCACCTGAGCAGGAGTAGTCGAACACGAGACCCTGCCCCTCGACTCGAGCCCTCGAGAGCTTGCAGGAGTTTCCCATTCGGAAGGCCAACGACGGGTGCTCACCTCCCTGCACCCGCGCTCGCGGAATGAGTCGTTGCTGGTACCACGTGCCCGCGAACTCCGCGATGACTTCGGCAGGCCCCTCGAGTGGCATCTCCTGAAGCGGCCCATGCCGCGCATCCAGGTTCCAATAGAAAGCCACGAGGGGCCAGGTCACCAGCAGCAGGGCGAGCCCGCTCATCAGCGCAAGAAGCCGCAGGATCGATCTTCTCCACCGCGAGAATCGAGAGGGTTCTTTCGGTGTCGCAGGCATACTCACGCTCCCTGCAAGGTCTGGCGGCCAGCTACGACGCCCCGAAGCGCCTCCCTGAAGAGACTCCCAGAAATGCTAGCCGATTCTCATCGTCGGGCGAGAAGAGGGGCAACTGCCGATCTCGAGGCGAGCTCTGTCGCTGCCACACGGAGAGCTGCCCTCAGCGGTGCCAGACGATTTCCCGGGCTGGTACGCCGGGGACACGCTCCAGCCCGGGGGGATCGGCTGGATGGTCGCAGCGGGGCCGACGGGCTTCAGCATGTCCCCGGCTGCGGGGGGCGATCGC